>JAJYOQ010000139.1 GCA_021796135.1 Bacteroidota bacterium | reverse complement strand
AAGTTCAAGCCAAATAAATCAAAAAATTGCAATTATTCAAATCAATACAAAAGTTATCAATTCCTTGTTTTTTAATTTATTTTATCAGGGAATTTTTTCAGGTACTTCAACCTATGGCAGTTTTATGAGTGGTTTTAGTTATAGGTTTTGAAAAACATCATGGCTTTTCTAGGAAATTGTTTCTCATTTATGGGAAATTAATCTTGCTCAAATTTTATATTTCTGTTATATCTGTTTAATAAGTAAAATATTTAATATTTTGTTTATTAAATGAATTAATAATTTTGGTATAAAATCTGTTATATGAAAACGATTTTTAAAAATGTTACAATATGGAGATTAAATGAAAAAAATTAAACCTTTATATATTTATTTGATAGGGATAATATTAACCGTCATTATCTTTTATTTTATAACCCAAGATACCTCGCAAACTACTCCGGCACCGGGAAATATAACCGGCAATCAAATGCCCCAGGATCAGGTTCATAAAGGATTGCAGCAACCGCCGGGAGCTAGTAATGTAATGCCTGAGGTAATGCAAAAGATGGAAGAAATGAAAAAGGATGTCGATGCTCATCCTAATGATACATTAAAGGTTAAACAATATGCTGATTTTCTTGCTGAAGCTCATCAAAAAGATAAAGCATTGGTATATTATCAAAAAATATTAAATATTGACCCGAAAAGAAAAGATGTCTTATTTACTGTTGCATATATAAATTATTCAAATAGAAATTTTGATGAAGCTGAAAAAGATTTGAAACAGATTCTAAACATTGATAAAAGAAATGTTCAAGCATATTATAACCTTGGTGCAATAGCTGCCAGTAAAGGTGATAAGGTCAAAGCTGAACAGATTTGGACTAAACTGATAATGGAATTCCCGAATTCTTCACTAGCCCAAAGAGCGAAAGAATCAATAACTCAACTCAAATAATTTGTAATTAAAAAAACGCCTTAATGGCGTTTTTTTTTGTATATTTTTAACTACAGTTTTGAATAACATAATTTTTATTATCTTTTTTAGTAAGAATTTAAATTTTTAAAAATTATAAACTATGTTCGAATATACAGGTGCAATCCATATCCATTCAGTCTATTCTGACGGTTCGGGAGAAATTAACGAAATAGTTTCTGCTGCTCAGGAATCAGGGTTGGATTATATCATATTGACAGACCATAATACTCTAAGAGCTTTAAAAGAGGGTTTCGAGAGTTGCTATGATAAGACACTTCTCTTTGTCGGCTGTGAAATAAATGATAAAGAAAATAAAAATCACTACTTAGCGCTTGGTGTAAATGAAACTTATTCAACAAGGATTTCAGCAAAGGAATATGTAAAGCAAATTAAAGACTCAGGAGGCATAGGTTTCCTCGCCCATCCCCATGAAAAAAGAACCCACATGAAAGAACATCCGGCATATCCATGGACTGAGTGGAATTCTGAAGATTTTACGGGTATTGAAATTTGGAATCATATGTCCGAATGGATGGAAAATTTAACCGAACAAAATAAATATCAATCTTTCCTACACCCTCTTAAATCAATTACTCAACCTCCTGAAGAAACATTAAAGAAATGGGATGAATTGAATCTTAAAAGAAAGGTTGTAGGAATTGGGGGAGTAGATGCCCATGCGCATAAATATAATTTATTAGGATTTTTAGAGGTTGAAATTTTCCCATATAAGGTATTATTTAAATCAATCAGAACGCATATTCTTACTTCTGAAGAAATACCTTTTGAAAAAACATTGTTTCCTAAATCAAAAGAATTAGTATATAACGCTTTAAAAGAAGGGTCATGTTTTGTAGCCAATGATTATCATGGTGATTCAAAAGGATTTAGATTTTTTGCTGAGTCAGAGGATAAAAAATTTAATATGGGGAGCTCAATACCTTTATCTAAGAAAATTAAACTTAAAGTCCTTATTCCTGTGGATAATGCTATTATTAAATTAATCCACAATGGAAAGCTAATAGATGAGATTTCAGGTAATTCAGCTGATTATATAATAAAAGAATCGGGGATTTATAGGGTTGAAGTTTTTCTTGAAGATAAAGCTTGGATTTATTCAAACCATATTAGAATTGTCTAAAAATTCAATAATAACTTGAGAATTTATGTTATTTCTCCGCATCTAAATTAGAATAAGTAATAAAAAAGGAGCAGTTGATTTATATATGAATGCTGCTCCTATTAAAATAACAAAAATCTAAAAACCTAATCTATCCATATCTTCCACGAGTTTTTTAACTGCGTTAACAGAGTTATCAAATGCTAATTGTTCTTCGCTATCCAGTGAAAGTTCAATTATTTTTTCTACTCCATTAGCACCCAGAACTGCAGGAACACCCGCGTAATAGCCATTAACTCCAAATTCACCATTTAATAATGCACAGGTCGGAAGCAATCTTTTTTCGTCAAGCAATATTGATTCAACCATAGCTAATGCTGAAGCTGCTGGAGAATAAAAAGCTGAACCTGTCTTCAGTAATTTAACAACTTCGCCGCCAGCCATTTTAGTACGTTCAACCATTGCTAAAATTACTTCTTTAGCTTTTGATTTATCATTATATTTTCTTTCTAACATTTCCATTACAGGAATTCCGTTAACATTAGCATACCTTGTAAGGGGAACCATTGTATCTCCGTGCCCGCCAAGTACCATAGCGTTCACATCTTTGACCGATACTCCCAATTCCCAAGCAATAAAGGTTGCAAAGCGTGAAGAGTCTAGTACCCCGGCTTGTCCCATTACGCGGTTAGCAGGGAAACCGGAAACTTTCTTGAAGAGTGTAACCATTGCATCTAAGGGATTAGATATTATTATAACAATTGAATTAGGTGCAAATTCTTTAACCTTTTCAGCAACATTTTTCATAATTTTAGCGTTCGTTGTTAAAAGATCATCACGACTCATTCCGGGTTTTCGCGGTAATCCAGCTGTGATTACAACTAAATCCGAGCCTACTATATCATTATAACTGTTAGTCCCTTTTACGCTAACATCAAAATTATCAACTCTAGCAGCTTCAGCTATATCAAGTGTTTTCCCTTGCGGAAGATCTTCAACAATATCAAATAATACTACATCTCCTAGCTGTCTAATAGCTATTAATTGTGCAAGAACTCCGCCTATTTGTCCTCCCCCAATGAGGGCAATTTTTTTATGTGCCATAATATTTCTCCTTAAAATTATTTACCGTTGATACGGTATTATTCTACATGTCTGGTTGAGACTTGTCCTTCAAAATTCAATAAATCTATTTATTGCTTTGAAGTATTAACTTATGATTTTAAAAATAACGAAGTTTAATGAGAAATTAAAAAATAAGAATTGTAATGGCAGGGGAATATGAATCTTTTAATGAAAAAGAATCCACTTAAATATTTAAAACTAATATTGTTTCGGTTCCTTCACTTGTAACATTATACTTTAAATCATCCATGTATACTTTCATTAAATATAATCCACGACCTGAATCCTTAAGCAAATTTTCAGGTTGAGTTGGATCAGGAACTTTTGAAGGGTCAAAACCTTTGCCTTCATCAAAAATATGGATAAAAAGTTGTCTCTCAATTAATTCGACTTTTATTTTGACTTTTTTATTAATATCACACTTATTAGCATGAATAATAGCATTTGTAGTTGCTTCCGTAACTGCTAAAAGTAATCCTGAAAGCTTATCTGGATTAATATTTAAGTCTACCGTAAAATAGTTTACAAATTCTTCAACCGTAATTAAATTATTTGGATCGCTTTCTATTTCGAGGTAATAATTTTTCTCTGCCAAATCTTTTCCAATTTTTGAATTACAAAATAATAAAATTTATAACTTATTCAATTTTAAAATAACCAATTCATTTTTAAATTAAGATTAGCTTGCTGACTGTCAGCAAGATTTGTAATTTTAATAAAACCGTACCATCCCGTCAAAAATATGTCCACTCGGTCATTTAGAGATAAAGAAAACTCAGTTAATGGTCCGATGCTGACATATCTTGAATTTAGTATTTTCTGAGATCCCTGATAGTCAAAGGTACTTAATGAAAAATACCTTGCACCTAATGAAAAACTTAAATTATTAAAAAAAGTAACGAATTTTGGTTCCAAGTAAATCTCTTCTAAATAGCGGGTAGGATGCGTGCTAAATGATGCCCACTTTAAATCTCCTTGTTCACTAAGCTTTATATAACCATTAAGTAGAAAGTTTAAGTTATCATCTAATATTACTCTTGAAGAATCATTAGCTGAAAATTGTCTGAATGAAAAACTCCTGTAATTAGGATTTATATCTTCAAAATCATATACTGTATAATTAGCCATCACGCTGAAACTATTTGTAGTTGAAAAGTATTTTCCTTCATAATCTCCTCCAGATTCAAGCTTTATTATGCGATTAATATTGTTATTAGAACTAGATTCTGAAAAAATATAAACAATATGATTAAGAGTACCTTCTAAATTTATAAAAACATCAAAAAAAGGAGTTAAAGTTTTAATATATTTTATCCTGAAAATTGATAATAATTCGTCTCTATCATCATAGTTCTGAGGGCTAGGAGTATCATATCTTAACTTATTTTGTAAAAAGCTAAAGAATATATTATCACTTTCAGAAATATTATAATTACCTAAAATTGATAATGAAATTCTTTTTGCAATATTATTATTTCGGCTTTCAATATCAACTCTCTCTTGGTAAAATATCGGGTTTATTCCTATGAAATTTTTAACAATATGGTTTTCATCACGTTCTGAATAACTTAATCTGATCTTTCCGTAAAATTTCCCGTAGTTATACGAAGTAATTGATTCTAATCCTAAATGCATTTCGTTTACTTTAGTGTCAAATATTGAAGAAGAGGGCTGCAAAGTTGAACGATACCTCGTATCTCTATCGATTGTTCTCCATGATACAGTTCCGGTAATTAACTGCGAAAAGACGTCAAGCAATTTATTGACCTTAAATTGATCTTGAAAAATATTATCAGTTTCAATTCTGCTTTGAATGTTGTTAATAATATCATATTGGGCTGAAGTAATGGAGTCAGCAGCAAAATAAAAATCTTTTCTATTTTCCATGTATTGATAAGTGATGTTATTTAAGACATTCTCATTTAAAATACTTATAGCAGAAAAATTAATATATCGTAATGTATTTTTGCGCGGAGAAATATCTTCATTTTTGAATTTTAGCTGTGTCGATAGTTTTGTATCAGAAAATGAATAATTATTAAGCAATCCTTCGCCTCCATATACAAAACCATTATCAACCTCTCCGATTTGTTGATTGCTTGTATAACCTCCGAAAGGAACAATTATGACTTTATCTAGGGGCTTAATTTGACTAAAAGCTGTCATGCTTGAAGAGGATGCTTGGCTTATATCAATTTGTCGGCTGTCTGAGAAGATATTATTATTTAATAATAACCCGAGGCTTAAATCAGGTAAAATAAAATAATTAGAAGATGCTGAAAGGAAATGTACATCTCTTGTACTATTTTGATCCGACTTTATAAAAGTTGAATTATAATTTTCTGAAATATCAAGCAGAAGAGGATTAAAATTTTTGTGAAATTGTAAAAAAGTATTAAAATTATAAATATTTAATTGCTTGCTAAAACCGATTGCGAGATTATTCTGAGGAGATGCGGTTTGGATAAAATCAAGACTATCAATTTGCTGCTGTGCATTAATGCTTGAATAAAAAAGCAAAAATAAAAATGTTACTTTGCTGCAAATGGGAAATAGATTTATTGGGAATAAATTTTCCTTTATATTATAGTGATTTTGCTTCAAATTATCTTTGCTGTAACTTCTTGAAAACCAATAAAAGTTTTAAAAAACAATAAAAATATTAAATTTCAAAAACATCCCCTCGAGAAGGGATTGAAATATTATTAAATCCGGATATTTTTAATCTTGCGGAAAATTTAAGCTGTTGATCATAGTCTCCGTGTACAAGAAAAATATTTTTCATTTTTTCTTTATTTAATTTTGAAGCATAATCTGTTAATTCATTAGAATCAGCATGAGCTGAAAATGAGTTCATGACAATTACTTCTGCTTTAACTTTATATTCTTCACCAAATATTTTAACTTCAGAAGCTTTATCTATTAACTTTTTACCAAGTGTATTTTCTGCGCAATATCCTACCATAAGGATTATATTTTTAGAGTTTTCTATATTATTTGCTAAGTGATGCAGTATGCGTCCAGTTTCAGCCATACCTGAAGCCGAAATAATCATCATTGGGCCGGGTAAATCATTCAAACTCTTCGAATCATCAACATTTGTAATATATGTCAATTGATTAAAACCAAATGGATCGTTATACTTTTTAATAAAATTAACAGTATCTTCATCAAAAATTCAGGATGTTCTCTAAATATCTCTGTTGCATTAGTTGAAAGCGGGCTATCAACATAAATAGGAATTCTAGTTGCTAATTTATTCTCAAAAATTTTATGAATAGAATATACTAATTCCTGAGTCCTGCCGACACTGAACGAAGGAACTATTATTTTCCCTTTTCGCTCAACAGCTTTTTTTATTACTTCCGTTAGCTTTGCTTCACTTCCTTCGATTTTATCATGTAAACGACCGCCATAAGTACTTTCGCAAATAAAATAGTCCACATCAGGAATGGGCTCAGGATCTTTTAAAATAGGCAGATTGGGTCTTCCTAAATCTCCGGAAAATGAAAAATATATTGTCTTTCCATGTTCTTTAATTTTTAAGAAGACTAATGCTGATCCTAAAATATGTCCTGCATCATAAAATTGTAATGAGACATCATCACTGATGCTCACCTCTTTATGGTAATCAATCCCTTGAATAAGTGGGAATACTGAGTTGGCATCATTTTCATTGTATAATGGTTCAAAAAGGTTTTTTCCTTGTTTAGCTCTTTTTTTATTTACAAATTCAACATCTTTAACTTGAATATGAGCGCTATCTTTCAACATAATTTGAGTTAAATCTTTTGTAGCATTTGTACAGTAAATAGGTCCGTTAAAGCCATTTTTTACAAGGTTCGGAATATTACCACAATGATCAATATGGGCATGAGATAGGATTAGATAATCGATTTCTTTTGGATCAAAGAAAGGAAAATTTTTATTTATTTCATAAGCTTCTTTTCGCTTACCTTGATAAAGACCGCAATCAAGTAAATAAGTTTTATTATTTATGGTAAGTTTGTGCATGGAACCTGTTACTGTTCTATCAGCGCCTATAAATTGAATTTTCATAAGATTCAACCTTTAATTTTATATAGCTAAATTAAATAAAATTTGGTTATAAAATACAAAGCAATAGGGAATTAAAATACGATTGAATTTTTGATATCAAATAAAAAAAGCAAGCTAGTCGGAATTAATACAGAAAATTTAATAATAATTTGAACGTTACTGAGATACAACTCACGAGTTTAAATTGACAATCAATCAATTTTTGGATAATTTTGTTTTATTAAAAAAGTTTAGGAAAAAATGATTGTTCAATATATCCCTATCCTATTAGTTATTGCTGTTGCAATTATTTTTGCAGTTGCTACCGTCTTCTCTTCAAATATTTTTGGTCCTAAAAGACCAAATCCAAGCAAGCAATCAACTTATGAAAGCGGCATGAAGCCGGTTGGAACCACTAGTGAAAGAATATCTGTTAAATATTATTTAGTGGCAATGTTTTTTATAATTTTTGACCTCGAAGTAATTTTTGTATACCCTTGGGCTGTCCAATTCAAAAGTTTATTCCTAACCAATGGGATATCAGTCTTTATCTCTATGATAATTTTCTTAATAGTGTTGGAATTGGGATATTTATATGTTTTTAAGAAAGGCGGCTTCAAATGGGACTAGAAGCTAAACTATCTCAAGATGGTTTTTTTACGACAAAGATCGATGCAATAATTGAGTGGTCTAGGAAGAACTCAGTTTGGCCTATGCCAATGGGTATTTCATGTTGTGCTATTGAAATGATGGCATCGGCAGACCCTAAGTATGATATTGCCCGTTTTGGCTCTGAAGTAATGCGTTTTACACCACGACAATGTGATTTAATGATTGTTGCTGGAACCGTTACTTATAAAATGTCCCATGTAGTTAGAAAAATATATGATCAAATGCCTGACCCTAAATGGGTAATTGCTATGGGCGCATGCACATCAACTGGAGGCATGTATCGCTCTTATTCAGTCGTTCAAGGAATAGACCAGTTTTTGCCGGTAGATATTTATCTTGCTGGCTGCCCGCCTAGACCCGATAACTTGATAAATGCACTTATGCAGATACAAGAAAAAATTGGTATGAGTAAAGCAAGAGATTTTCAAGATAAACCATTACCTGAATTAACAGTAATACAGAATAATTAGAATATGGAATTTAAAGAATTAACTACAAAAAAATTATCGGACAATTTTAATAATATCCATTTTGATTTTTCCGAGTACAGAAATGAATATACTATTATATTTGACAAAAAGTATATCTTAGAAGTTTGTAAATTCCTAAAAATTGACAATGATCTTAGCTTTGATCTCTGCGAAGATATCACTGCAATTGATTGGGAAAGATCGAAAAACAGATTTACAGTTGTTTATCATATATTCTCTCTTAAAAATAATTACCGTATTGTTTTAAAAGCAGATGTTGATGAAACTGATTGCTATATTGATTCAGTATCTTCGGTTTGGAAAACTTCAAATTGGCAGGAACGTGAAGTTTATGATATGTATGGGATAAAATTTAATAATCATCCTGACTTACGCAGAATGTACATGCCGGAGGAATTTTTATATTATCCATTAAGAAAAGATTTCCCTTTAATGGGGATTCCAGGTTCACTCCCACTTCCAAAAAAATAAAAATCTATGCAGAAATTAACAAAAGAAGATGTCCACCCGAAAATAATTGAAGCTCTTTTGGGAGCCGATACCGATATTACTATTGAAGATGCCCTTGAAAATGAAATGATTCTGAATATGGGCCCTCAACATCCTGCAACGCATGGTGTGCTTAGATTATTACTTAGACTAGACGGGGAAACGGTGATGTCCTGTGTCCCTGAGCTTGGTTATTTGCATCGTGGATATGAAAAGATGGCTGAAAATATGTCCTATTACGAATTTATCCCTCATACAGACCGTCTTGATTATTTGTCTCCTATGTCTAATAATGTTGCCTGGGTGTTAGCTGTTGAAAAATTAGCTGGAATTGAAGCCCCACGTAAGCTTGGTCC
>JAJYOQ010000138.1 GCA_021796135.1 Bacteroidota bacterium | reverse complement strand
GACGAGATTGGTGTATTAGCGCAAACTTTTAACAAAATGGTACAGTCGCTTCAAGGTATGGCAGATGTAGCAAAAGAAATTGCCGGTGGTAATCTCACCGTATCTATAAAACCGCAGTCAGAAAATGATGTACTTGGCAAAGCCTTCACTACTATGATAACTAACCTGCAAGGTTTAACTAAAGAAATATTAGAAGGGGTAAATGTATTAAGTTCATCGGCAAGTGAGATACTTGCCTCAACAACCCAAGTAGCTTCAAGTTCTGTTGAAGCGGCAACAGCAGTAAGCCAGACAACAGCCACCGTAGAGGAAGTTAAACAGACAGCCCAGTTATCAAATCAGAAGGCAAAGTATGTTTCAGAGACTTCACAGAAAGCAGCTCAAGTTTCGGTGAACGGTAAAAAGTCAGTAGAGTTATCAATCGAAGGAATGAACCGGGTACAAACACAAATGGGCATAATAGCCGAGAACATAGTCCGGTTAAGTGAACAAAGCCAGTCGATTGGAGAAATAATAGCAACGGTTAATGACTTAGCTGATCAATCAAATTTGTTAGCTGTGAATGCAGCAATAGAGGCAGCTAAGGCAGGTGAACAGGGGAAAGGATTTACGGTAGTAGCACAGGAAGTTAAGAATTTGGCGGATCAATCAAAGCAAGCGACAAATCAAATAAGAACAATTTTAGGCGATATCCAAAAAGCGATGAGTACGGCAGTATTGTCAACAGAACAAGGCACGAAAGCAGTAGAGGCAGGTGTAAAGCAATCGATGGAAGCCGGTGAGTCAATTCAAGTATTGTCAGATAGTATTTCGGAAGTTGCCCAGGCAGCAGTACAAATAGCGGCATCAAGTAAGCAGCAATCGGTAGGAATGGACCAGGTAACATTAGCAATGGAAAATATAAAGCTTGCAAGTTCACAAAATGTTGCAGGAACTAGACAGGCAGAAGCAGCCGCCCAAAACTTACATGACCTGGGGCAGAAGTTGAAAGGATTGGTAGAACGGTTTAAGATTTAGTTTAGGTTATTATAAAATGAAAATTAAAAGGAATATCGATGGATAAAAAGGATAATGAATTCTTAAAAAGGCTTCTTAATACTTTTAAAATCGAAGCGGATGAACGCATCAATAAAATAAATACCGGCTTAATGAGCTTGGAAAAACCGGAGGTTCCGGAAAAAACAAAAGAAGTAATTGAAATAATTTTCCGTGAAGTACATAGCTTAAAAGGTGCATCCCGCGCGGTTAATTTAATTGAGATTGAAAAAATTTGTCAATCGATGGAAAGTGTATTTGCCGCTTTAAAAAACAATAAGATTAATCTTTCTTCCGGCTTAAATAAATTGCTTTTTGATTCCGTTGAATTAATTCAAAAATTACTTTCAAAATCTACGATTGAAAAATCAACAGAAGATGATCGTCTTACCACAGAATTAAGTCTTCAATTGGAAAAAGGAGCTAAAGGAGAAACAATTACTGATTCTACCGAAGTTCAAATTAAAAAGGAAAATCAATCATTAAGTTTGGATAAGAGTTCAGTATCTTCCGATACGGTAAGGATACCTACAGCTAAATTAGATTCTCTTCTTCTTCAAGCCGAAGAATTAATATCTTCGACTTTATCAGCTAAACAATTGGCAGTTGATCTAAAAAAGATTTTTGAAGATATTACTTTTTTTCAAAGACAATTTTCAAAACTCGCTATAAATACTTTCGCCAATAATAATAAGATGAAAGTAAATACCCCTTCGATTCAAGAAAATGGAAGAGATAAATTAAAAGATTTTGTTAAAGAGAGTAATGAGTTTATTAAAACAATTGGTAATAGGTTAAACACTTTAATTAAAAGAGCAGAGCAAGACCAATATTATCTGCGCGGAAGAGTAACAAATCTGCTTGATGGTATAAAGAATAGTCTAATGATGCCTTTTTCTTCCATCGTTGAACAGTACCCAAATATTATTCGCAAGATGGCGGGTGAAAACGGTAAAGAAATTGAATTAGTAATTCAGGGAGAAATGATTGAAGTTGATAGAAGAATCTTAGAAGAAATGAAAGATCCTTTACTTCATTTAATTAGAAACTGTATCGATCATGGAATAGAAGAACCGGAAGAAAGAAAGTTAAAGAAGAAATCTTCTAAAGGAACAATCACTTTATCAATTTCTCACAAAGAGGGAAATAAGTTTGAGATACTAATTTCTGATGATGGAGCAGGAGTGAGTTTAGATAAAGTAAAATCTGCGGCATTAGAACTTGGCGTAATCACTTCTGACGCACTTGAAAAAATGAACGAGAAGGAAATACTTTCTTTGATTTTCCAGTCCGGAGTTTCAACCAGTTCTATAATTACGGATATTTCCGGTAGAGGTTTAGGGCTTGCAATTGTGCGTGATACTGTAGAAAAACTAAATGGAATAATTTCTATTGAAACAAAACAAAATGAAAGCACGATATTCCGCTTAATACTTCCGTTAAAGTTAGCAAATTTTTTAGGAGTTCTTGTCCGTGCAAATGAGCATTTGTTTATTTTCCCTTCATCCGGCATTGAACGTGTCACGCGGGTGAATGATAAGACGATTAAAACGGTAGAAAATAAGGAAACATTACTAATTAATGGACAAATAATTTCTCTCGTTAGGTTGAAAGATGTTTTGGAATTGCCGGAGAACAAATATCAGAAACAAATTGAAAAAGAAATGTATTCAGTGGTTGTTAATATAAATGAAAAGCGGATTGCGTATTTAGTTGATGAGGTCTTAAATGAGCAAGAAGTCTTAATTAAAAGCTTTAATAAACCGCTTTTACATGTTAGAAATATTCTTGGCGCCACTATATTAGGTAATGGTGAGCTCGTCCCGGTAATTAATCTCCAGGATTTAATTAAATCCTCAGTTCATATTCTAAATAATGTTTCGGAGGCAATAACTACTATTTCATCAGTTCATGAGGAAACAAAAAGAAAATCAATCCTCTTAGCTGAAGATTCAATTACAGCAAGAGCCTTATTGAAGAATATACTCGAAGGCGCCGGTTATAATGTAAAAACGGCAGTCGATGGCATTGATGCTTTTACAGAACTGCGGGAAAATAAATATGATATTGTAGTTTCGGATGTAGAGATGCCGAGAATGAATGGATTCGACTTAACTTTAAAAATTAGATCGGATGAAAAACTTTCTGATCTGCCTGTGGTTCTTGTTACTGCGTTAAATTCTAGAGAAGACAGAGAAAAAGGAATTGATGCCGGTGCAAATGCTTACATTGTAAAAAGCAGTTTTGACCAGAGCAATTTGCTGGAAGTTATAAATAGACTTATTTAAATATGGAGTTGCAGTGATTAGATTGTTGATTGTTGAAGATTCACCGGTAGTTCAAGAATTGTTGAGATACATTTTCAGTTCCGATCCGGACATTAAAATAGTAGGTATTGCAAAAGACGGAATAGAGGCACTTGAAAAAGCCGAACTATTAAAACCGGATATTATCACAATGGACATTAATATGCCTAACATGAATGGCCTTGAGACTACAAAAAAAATAATGGGCACTTATCCAATTCCTATTGTTATTATCAGCGGCAGTTATAATGCAAAGGAAATTGAGTATACATTTAATGCAATGGATGCTGGGGCTTTAGCAGTACTATCAAAGCCTCCGGGAATTAACCACCCTGATTTTGAAAATACGGCTAAGGATTTAATCAGCACTGTAAAGGCTATGGCAGAAGTTAAATTGGTAAGAAGATGGGCTAAGATTGATGATTCTTCCCACGCCAACAGTCAAAAAATAATTGAGTTAAAACAAAAAAGCCATGAAATTAAACTAATAGCAATTGGCGCTTCAACAGGCGGACCGGTTGTTTTACAAAAAATATTATCGGAACTTCATCAAAATTTCTCTGTACCAATTCTCATTGTTCAACACATGTCGGAAGGATTTATCCAGGGTTTTGTAGATTGGCTGAATCATTCATCGGCTATCCGGGTGCAATTAGCGCAGCCGGGTGAATTGTTATTGCCCGGTCATGCTTATGTTGCCCCGGATGGAGTGCACATGTGCATTGGACAGAATGAAAGAATTATTTTAGTAGATGATGAACCTGTGAACGGTCTTCGACCGACGGTATCTTATTTATTTCGTTCGGTTGCAAATGTTCTTGGACAAAAGGCAATAGGTGTACTATTAACCGGCATGGGTGCAGACGGCGCTGAAGAATTAAAACTAATGAAGGAAAAAGGCGCTGTTACTATTGTTCAGGACAAAGAAAGTTCTGTCGTCTTTGGTATGCCCGGCGAAGCTGTTAAAATTGGCGCTGAAACTTATATCTTATCACCGGAAAAAATTGCATTAATACTAACAAAATTAACGAATCATATAAATCAAAATGATAATCCCTTTTGATTTTATTATGAGGAAACAACTATTCTGCGTTTCAATAATGATGAAAATATTATTTAGGTAGGTTAAAATGAAAGCAACGTCTAAAATAAACAATAGAGGGATTGACATCCTTGTAGTAGAAGATAGTCCTACACAAGCCGAAGAGTTAATATATATATTAATGCAAAATCATTATTTTGTAAGAAAAGCCTCCAATGGTAAACAGGCTATTTCACTTATTGAACAGCAAAAACCAATGTTGGTTATTAGTGATATTATGATGCCCGAGATGGATGGCTATGAGCTTTGCCGGTATATTAAAGAAAATGAAAACTTACGCCATATACCGGTTATACTTTTAACTTCTCTCTCCGATCCTAAAGATATTATAAATGGATTGGAAAGCAACGCCGATAATTTTATTATGAAGCCGTTTGATGAAAATTATCTTTTATCAAGAATTGATTACGTTGTTGCGAACCAGGAATTACAGGGTAAAGAAAGATTAGAATTGGGCGTAGAAATTTTCTTCGGCGGTAAAAGATATTTTATTAACTCCCAAAAAAGACAAATTTTAGATTTATTACTATCGACTTATGAAACTGCTGTTAAAAAAAATGAAGAATTAAAAAAAGCTCAATTAGAATTAAGAATATTAAATGAAGAGCTTGAAAAAAAAGTCGAGGAAAGAACCGTTTCTCTTACTCAAGAAGTTGCTCAGCGCAAACAAGCTGAAGTAGAAATTAAAAAATTAAACATTGAACTTGAACGACGTGTTTTCGAACGGACCGCACAACTCGAATTAGCCAATAAAGAACTTGAAGCATTTTCCTATTCGGTTTCTCATGATTTGCGTGCACCGTTGAGAAGTATAGACGGCTTTAGCACAGCCCTTTTGCAGGATTATTCAGATAAGCTTGATGAAACGGGTAAAAATTTTCTGCGGCGTGTTGGTAAAGCCACTCAGAAAATGGGAGTTCTCATAGATGATTTAATTAAACTATCACGTATTTCACGCACAGAACTACGGCGTACACAAGTAGATTTAAGTCTTCTTTCGCAAAATATTATTTCAGAACTTCAGCGGGATGAGCCTAATAGGAATGTCGAATTTATCATTGCCCAGGAATTAAAGGCAGAATGTGATCCGAATTTAATTAACGTAGTAATAGAGAATCTGCTTAGAAACGCATGGAAGTATACAAGCAAAAAAACAAACAGCTGTATCGAATTTAACACGATCCAAAACAATGAAGAAAAAATAACTTACTTTGTAAAAGATAATGGCGCCGGATTTGATATGAAATATGCTGAAAAACTCTTTGGTCCCTTTCAACGCTTACATTCCGAAACTGATTTTCCGGGAACTGGAATCGGTTTAGCAACGGTTAAACGCATTATCAATCGCCATGGCGGCAATGTTTGGGCTGAAGCTGAAATTGAAAAAGGAGCCACATTTTATTTTACATTGTAATGGATATTTAATACTAAAACCCTATAAAGAGGTTCTTATGAAAAAAACATTAAGAGTATTAATGATAGAAGACCTGGAAGATGATGCCGAGCTTACTATTCTCGCATTACAAAAAGGTGGTTATGATCCAATTTTTGAAAGAGTTGATACGCTTGAAGCCATGCAGGCAGCGCTTGCAGCAAAAGAATGGGATTGTATTATATCAGATTACTCAATGCCTCAATTTAACGGTCTTGTTGCATTAAATGAATTTAATAAATCCGGTATCGATATTCCGTTCATACTGGTATCCGGCACCATGGGAGAAGATGTAGCTGTCAATGCTATGAAAGCGGGCGCTCACGACTATATTATTAAGGGGAAATTAGCAAGACTTGTTCCGGCATTAGAGCGAGAGTTGAAAGAAGCGGAAATACGCCGGCAGCGTAAACATATAGCAAATGAGCTTCGCAAGAGTGAGGAACGATTTCGCAGTATTTATGAAAATGCAACAATTGGTATTTATCGCACTACGCCTGATGGAAATATTCTGCTTGCAAATCCTGCTCTAATACATATGCTGGGATATAAATCCTTTGACGAACTTGCTCAACGTAATTTAGATGATAGAAATAATTATAAGCAGCATTCACGTAATATATTCCGCCTTCAAGTTGAGAGCGAGGGAGAAATAAAGGGTTTTGAAACAGCATGGAAGAAGAAGGACGGCTCGACCATTTTTATTAGAGAAAGCGCTAAAGTTCTACGTGATGATTCCGGTAACGTGCTTTTCTATGATGGTGTAATAGAAGATATTACTGATCGCCAACTGGCAATCGAAGAATTGCGTAAAAGTGAACACCGTCTTAATGAAGCGCAAAGCATAGCAAATATTGGAAGTTGGGAACTAAATCTTTTGACAGATAAGCTTGAGTGGTCCGATGAGAGCTATCGTATTTTTGAAATTGATAAATCAATCTTCAAAGCTAACTATACAGGTTTCTTGAGCTTGGTTCATCCGGAAGACCGCGTATATGTTGATGAGGCATACAACGATTCAGTTAAGAATCATACTAATTACAACATTGTCCACCGCCTATTGTTTTCCGGCGAACGGGTTAAGTTCGTACAAGAACAATGTGAGACTTATTATGATGAGAATGGTAAACCTTTAAGATCCATCGGTACAGTCCAGGATGTTACAACACGTAAAATTGCCGAAGAAGAAATCCAAAGATTATCATTAGTTGCGAGGCATACTTCCGATATAGTTGTAATAACTGATTCTAAACAAGATATTGAATGGGTTAACGAAGCATTTACTAATATTACCGGGTATACTTATGAAGAAGTTAAAGGTAAAAAACCTAAACTACTACAAGGTCCGGATACAGATTCACATACTTCTTATATTATGAAGAATCAAATATCCAAACAATTACCTTTTACTTGTGAGATATTAAATTATAAAAAAACAGGAGAAAAGTATTGGATCGAAATTAATGGGCAGCCTTTATTTGATAAAAATGGAAAAATACATAAATGGTTTTCGGTTGAAAGAGAAATTACCGAAAGGAAAAAGAATGAAGAGGAATTAATTAAAGCAAAAGATAAAGCCGAAGAAATAAATCGGCTTAAATCAAACTTCCTGGCTAATATGAGTCATGAACTAAGAACTCCTATGATTGGAATATTAGGTTATTCAGAACTATTAGTAGAGGGAATAAAAGATATTGAACAAAATGAAATGATTAAGACAATTAATTCCAGCGGAAAAAGATTATTGGACACTTTAAACGAACTGCTTGATATTTCCCGTATTGAAGCCAATAAACAAGAAGTATTTCTTACTAATGTTAATATCAATCAGCTTTTACTCCGGTTTACTAAAATTTTTGAAGCTTCAGCAAAGATAAAAAATCTTTACCTGAAAATAAATTTAATGCGGAAGGATATGACTGCTTTAGTTGATAAAACATTGTTTGAAAAAATTGTTAATAATATTCTAAATAATGCCATTAAGTTTACTAATGAAGGCGGAGTTGAAATCACATCAGATATTATTCAAAGGGAAAATAAAAATTGGGCACGAATTAAATTTAAGGATACCGGCATAGGCGTAGCTAAAAAAGATCAAACAATAATATTTGAAGAATTTAGACAGGCTAGTGAGGGCTACGGGCGCAGTCATGAAGGCACAGGCTTAGGCTTGGCTATAACAAAAAAATACATTCAATTGATGAACGCAAAACTGGAATTAGAAAGTGAAATTGGAAAAGGTTCAACTTTTATAATCTATCTGCCAACGGAGAATGAAGCTGTTTTATCAAATGATATTACCGCCCGGCGGGAATCCTTCCCTTCGGGAGAAGAAGAACTAAAGTTAGTTCATCCCGAAATAAAGAAAGCTAAAAAATTTAGAATATTATCGGTTGAAGATGATGAAGTTAGCCGCAATATATTGAAACTATTTCTTAAGAATATTTCAGAAATTGAATTTGCGAAAAATAGTGATGAAGCAATTAGTCTTAATGAAGAAAATGGATACGATGCAATTCTTCTCGATATTGGATTGGGACAAAATAAATCCGGTTTAGATTTGATAGTGAAATTTAAAGAAAAGTACAAAAATAAACATATACCGATTATTGCCGTAACAGCTTATGCTATGGTAGGCGACAGAGAAAAATTTCTTGAAGCAGGATGCACGCACTATATTTCTAAACCATTTAATAAATTGAAACTTGTAGAATTAGTTAAAGAAGTCTTATTTATAACCAATGAAACTATAAGATGAAGCAAAGAATAAACATACTTCATTTGGAAGATAATATTGATGATGCCGAGTTAGTTAAATATTTACTTACTGCAAACGGTATTAATACGGAAATTAAAAGAATAGGAAATAAAGATGAGTTTCTAAATTGTATTGAGCATGAAAAATATGATCTAATTATTTCAGATAATTCTTTGATAAATTTTACCGGTAGAGAGGCTCTTGAATTAGTTAATGAAAAAAAAATTGAGACGCCGTTCATTTTTGTCTCCGGAACTATAGATGAAGAAACAGCTATTGAAAGCTTAAAACATGGGGCTACTGATTATGTCCTTAAGCATAGAATTAAAAGATTACTGCCCGCTGTAAACAGAGCATTAAAAGAAGCAGATGAAAAAAGAAGACTTAAATGGGCTGAAGAAGAATTAAGGGAAAATGAAGAGCAGTATAGATTACTTACTGAAAATGCCAATGATTTAATCTCAAAATTAGCTCAAACAGGTGAATTCATTTTTGCAACAAAAGCCTCTAAACAACTCCTTGGAATGGAGTCGTTAATCGGTAAATCGATATTCAATCTTGTTCATCCGGATGAAATTGAAAAGGTAAAATTAACTTTAATAAATATTCCTCAAAAGGAGAATGAAGCTGTG
>JAJYOQ010000003.1 GCA_021796135.1 Bacteroidota bacterium | reverse complement strand
ATAAATTTAACAATAACGCTGATCAGATTTACAGAGTTTACATAAAGGCATCAATAGAAGGAAGAGAAATGAACTCTGCTGTTACACCGCCGCCTTTGGGAGCAGCACTTGTACGCGAATTGCCTGAAGTTATTAAATATACAAGAGTTTTTTTTACGCCTAATATGCTTATCCGGTATAAAAATAATGTGTTTAATGAAACTAGATTCTTTTGGGCTGATTCATCCTTGTTTGATGTATTTTCCATATCATTTATAAAAGGAAACCCCAAAACGGCATTAAATGAGCCGCATACTGTAGTTCTTACAGAAAGTCTGGCAAAAAAATATTTTGGAAATGAAAATCCAATTGATAAAATTATGAATTTTGAGGACGGCACTCCATATGTTGTAAAAGGTGTTATAAAGGATTGTGTCCCCAATACACATTTCCATTATGATATGTTTGCTTCAATGGCAAGTATCGAATTAGGCAAATCGGAATTTTGGTTTAATGATGTTCTTTATACTTATATTGTCCTTAAGAAAGGTGCCTCCCCTTCACTGGTTGAAGATAAAATTCCTGCATTAATTAGAAAATACGGATCAACACAATTATATCAAGCTCTGGGAATTTCGATGGATGATTGGATAAAAAAGGGCAACGCATATAAAATATTATTACAGCCGTTAACTTCAATTCATCTGAACTCTCATTTAGAAAATGAAATAGAGCCAAATAGCGATATTCAATACGTTTACATTTTCTCAATAATCGCATTATTCATTCTGCTGATTGCCTGCATTAATTTTATGAATTTATCGACAGCACGGTCAATAACGCGCTCCAAAGAAGTAGGAATAAGAAAAGTCTTAGGTTCCAACAAAGCACAACTTGTAAGACAATTTTTAATCGAATCGTTTATGCTGACGTTTGTTGCTTTATTTATTGCAATCGCATTAGTTGAATTGCTGCTCCCATTATTTGAGCAATTATCCGGGAAGCAGCTTCATTCAGGTTACTTATTTAATATTTATACAATACCTCTATTATTAATTACAATATTAGTTGTTGGAGCAATTGCAGGTAATTACCCGGCGTTTTTCCTATCTTCCTTTCAACCAGCAGAAGTTTTAAAGGGTAAAATTTTAGCAACTAAAGGAAACTGGTTGAGAAGCGGACTTGTTGTTTTTCAATTTTCAATATCAATTATGCTTTTTATTGGTACTTTTATAGTATACAATCAGTTAAAGTATATACAGAATAAAAAATTAGGCTTTGATAAAAATCAAATTCTTGTAATTAAAAGGGCCTGGGCGCTGGAAAATCATTCTCAAGCTTTTAAAGAAGAGCTTCTTAAGAATCCTCACATATTTTATTCTAGCAGCTCTAATGATGTTCCTGGGCAGACATTCAGTCAATCACTTTTAAAATTAGAAAATTCACCTTCAAATAAGCAAAGTCTTCTTGCTGTAATGTTTACAGATTATGATTTTATAAAAACATTGGGAATTAAATTACAGAGCGGAAGATTTTTTTCAATGGATTATCCATCCGATAGTCTTTCTGTAGTAATTAATGAAACGGCTGCTCGAATTCTTAATCTTAAACATCCAATCGGGGAAATAATAAATTATCCTGGAATAAATTTACATTATAAGATTATAGGTGTAGTTAATGATTTTAATTTTGAATCACTTCATCAAAAAGTAAGACCTCTTGTTATAAGATTAAATACTGGTCAAGCCGCATTTATGCCAATAAAACTTAGCTCAAATGATATTGAAAGAACGGTGACTTTTATAAAAGACAAATGGAAGAAATTTGTTCCAAACAAACCATTTGAATATTATTTTTTAGATGATGAACTCAGCAAGTTATATATATCCGAGCAGAAGACCATGCAGTTGATTTCAGTGTTTTCGATAATTGCAATATTTATAGCAAGTCTTGGTCTTTTCGGTTTGGCTGCAAATACTGCCGAAAGAAAGACAAAAGAAATAGGAATTCGCAAAGCTTTGGGTGCTACCGTTTCCGGTGTGATTTTTCTGCTCTCCAAAGAGTTTACAAAATGGGTAATCATTGCAAATATTATTGCATGGCCCGCTGCATATTATCTAATGCACAATTGGCTGAAGAACTTTGCTTATAGAATTGAAATAAATTGGACGGTATTTGTTTTATCCGGAACGATAGCGCTTATAATTGCACTGGCAACAGTAAGTATGCATGCAATTAAAGCTGCTATGGCAAATCCGATTAAAAGTTTAAGATACGAATGAGATCAGTTATCAATGATCAGAAATTAGTTAACAGGTGTGAAAAGAAGTTGAATTTGATGATAGAAGGTATTGTTTATAATTAATCATTTGCAGAAAGAACATGTTAAAAAATTACATAAAAGTTGCTTTAAGAAATATGTTTAGCCAGAAATTGTATTCATTCATTACAATTTTCGGATTAGCTTTTGGCATGGCATGCTTTCTTATGATATTTAGTTACATAAGGTTTGAAAATAGCTATGATGACTTTCATAAGAATGCCCAAAATATTTATCGGTTAGATAAAGAACTAAACTACCATGGTAGTATCTATTATCGTTCTTTAATTGGTGCATCAACGGCACCTCTCTTGCAAGAAGAATTTCCTTCTATTAATAATGTTGTAAGATTTGCGAACACTTTTTTTTGTTTGGTAAGCGTGGATGATAATGCTTTTCGTGAAAAAAGATTCTTATTTGCCGATAGTTCAGTTTTTTCAATGTTTACTTTTCCATTAAAAACCGGGAATCCTAAAACTGCCCTGATTAATCCATTCACAGTTGTCATTACACCTCAAATCAAAGAAAAATATTTTGGCGATAAAGATCCGATTGGGCAAACAATTTATTTACAAATAAAATCACATCCCGGTAAATTTGGATTTACAGTCACCGGTATAACTGAAGACATTCCATCAAACTCAACAATAAAATTTGATTTTCTTGCCTCATTCTCAAGTTTTAGTAAAATTTTGGGTGACAAAGCTATAACGAATAGTTGGGATGGACCTGTCTGGACGTATGTTCAATTGAAAGATAATTATAGCCCTAAGAATATAGAGAATCAGTTTCCTTTATTTGCAGAAAAGTTTGTACCCAAAGGCGACTTTAATGCTATCAACTTTAGGATTGTACCCCTTAAAGACACTTATTATGATAAGGGAGATGGAATGCCTCTTGGAGATTGGGGAATAAAGCCTATATCTTATTTGCTCTTTTTTGTTTCATTTTTAGTCCTATTTATTGCCTGTATAAATTTCACAAATTTGCTTTCTGCCCGATCAGTTACACGCGCAAAAGAAATCGGTGTCCGAAAGGTACAGGGCGCAAACCGGTTTCAAATTATTTATCAGTTTATTGGCGAGTCTATAATTGTGAGTCTTACTTCATTTTTATTTGCAATTGTATTGGTAGAATTGTTACTTCCATTTTTTAAATCATTATTAAGCGATGCTTATCCGTCATTTGGCATAATAGCAAAAAGAGAAGTGAATTTTAATATTTTTTCTCCGCATTTAATGCTCTATATGCTGGTCATTTCAATAATTATTGGGATAATATCAGGTATTTATCCCGCTATAATACTTAGTAGATATAATGCAGCATATGTATTAAAGGGCGAGTTAAGAGCTGGAAAATCATCTGCATGGCTTAGAAAAATATTGGTTATTACTCAATTTGCTGTCGCTTTAATTTTTATAATTTCTTCACTTCATATTTTGTTACAAATCTATTACTGGAAGAATGTTAACCTTGGTTTTGATAAAGACAATGTAATTACTATACCCGTTTATGATAATTCGGTTAAGGAAAAGTATGATCTTTTTAAAAACAAACTGCTGGAAAATTCAAGTATATTGAATGTAACGTCAACTAACCTTATACCAGGCGGTGAAGACTCAAATATTTTATTTCTTCGATCCGCAAAAACAAAAGATTTAACTGTTATTACATATTTTGTTGATGAAGATTTTATTAAAACATTGGGATTAAAAATTGAAGGAGGGCGGGATTTTTCTAAATCACTTTCCGGGGATTCAAAATCTGCTATTATAATGAACCAAGCAGCTATGAAAGCTTGCGGCTGGAATGAAGTAAGAGGGCAGGAATTAGAACTTTATACGAAAGAGAATGACAAAGCAACTGTAATATATACCGGGAATTTGATTGGAGAAGTTGATAATTTTCGCTATCGTTTTTTTAAACCTACCGACGACCCTCTGATATTGAAAATAAATCCCAAAGTAATGAGTTATATTTTGGTCAGAGTAAATAGAGCAAACACCAGCAAGGCTATAGGGGATATTAGGTCAACATGGAAGGATATGAGATTCGATCAATCTTTTGAATATTCATATTTAACGGATGAATTGGAATATTCCTATTCAATGTTTGAAGCAATGGATTCGTTTATACGCTTTGCGGCAATAATAACCATAATTATTGCAAGTCTCGGTTTGTTTGCATTAGCTTCGTTTGTTATTGATAGAAAGACAAAAGAAATAGGTATAAGAAAGATTATGGGAGCGTCAATAAAAGATATTGTTTACAGTTTTACAAAATCATTCGTTGTTTTAGTTCTTATTGCAAACGTAATAGCTCTACCAATTTCCTATAAAATAACATCGTTACTTCTTCAGGAATTACCATTTCATATTAACTTAAATATTTGGTTGTTTATATCAGCCTCATTTTTTTTAATTATGCTTTCAATAATTGTTGTAGGAATAAAATCTTTAAAAGCTGCAACTACAAACCCAGTAAATTCCTTGAGGTATGAATGAAAATAGAGAAACCGGAGAAGTTATGTTAATAAATTATTTAAAAATTGCTGTTAGAAACCTTATGAAGAACAAGGTATATTCTTTTATTAATATTTTAGGATTAGCGGTAGGAATTGCATGCAGCATTGCGATTTTGCTGTATGTCCGAGATGAATTGAGTTATGACAAATTCAATATTAACGATAATCAAATATACCGCTTATGCATAAATGTTAAAATAGGCAATACCGAATCTCATAGCCCCAAAAGCCCGCCTCCGATGGGAGCTGCACTTCTTCATGATTTTCCGGAAGTTCTTTCTTTTACACGTATTCGGAATTCTGGATTTCCTGTACTAAGATATAAAGATAAAGCTTTCAGCGAAGAAAGGTTTTTCGATGTTGACTCAACTTTTTTTAATGTGTTCACTGTTAAATTTTTAGAAGGTGATCCTAAAATTGCTTTGACACAGCCGAATAACGTTGTTATAACCGAATCAATGGCAAAAAAATATTTTGGTAATGAAAACCCTATGGGAAAAATACTTAATGCAGATCGCAGGACTGACTGGATAGTTACCGGAGTCGTACAAGATGTTCCAAAAAATTCTCATTTTCATTATGATTTTTTAGGCTCACTTTGCAGTAGCCCTGATAGTAGAAGTACTTTCTGGCTTGGCAATAATTACTATACATATCTTCTTCTTCGAAAGGGAACAAATGCAGAGGATTTTCAGAAAAAGATTAATGCAGATATTTTACAATTTATAGGTCCTCAAATCAAAGCCATAACAGGAGCGACTCTTGATCAGTTAAGGAATCAAGGTGATAAGTATGAGTACTTTATTCAGCCACTTCTATCTATTCACCTTAATTCTCATCTTGATTATGAAATTGAACAGAACAGCGATATCAGTTACGTTTATATTTTTTCAATTATTGCTGCAGCAATTCTTCTTATCGCTTGTATAAATTTCATAAACCTGGAAACGGCAAGATCAGAAAAGAGAGCAAAAGAAGTCGGGATAAGGAAAACACTTGGTTCAAACAGATCGCAAATTGTAGTTCAATTTATTGCAGAAGCAGTTCTGATGGGAATGCTTGCAGTTTTGTTAGCGGTTGTATTAGATGAAATATTTCTTCCTCTTTTCAACAATATTGCCGGAAAAGAAATGAGTCTCAATATTTTTGATAGCATATATTCGGTACCTTTATTATTAGGTTTTGCTATTTTTGTCGGAATTTTTGCTGGCAGCTATCCGGCGTTTTATCTTTCATCTTTCCAGCCCGTAAAGGTATTGAAAAGCGAATTAAGAAGGGGAAACAGGAAATCTATTTTAAGAAGCGGACTAGTTATTTTTCAATTTGCAGTTTCAATTGCTTTATTTATTGGCACTTTCATCATTAATAATCAGCTAAAATATATTCAAACTAAAAATCTTGGCTTTAATAAAGAACAAGTTGTCATTATAAGTAAAACTGACGATATCGGTGGTCAGATTCAATCATTTGAAAAAGAATTATTGAGTAATCCCGATGTATTAAAAGTAAGCAATTCCACTGCAATTCCTGGTAATCAAGGCGGTGATTCAGGGTGCAGTCTTAAAGATACTCCGAGCAATCAATTGCAGGATGTAAGGATTATGACTTGCGACGAAGACTTTGCCAAAACATACAAATTAGAAATGAAACAAGGAAGATTCTTTTCAAATGAACATCCATCTGATACGGCAACAGTTGTTGTTAATGAAGCTGTCGCTAAAGCATTCGGGGTCAAAAATATTGTTGGGAAATATATAGTGTTCCCGGGGAATGTTCAAACCTTTACATATCAAATTATAGGAGTTGTAAAAAACTTTAATTATGAGTCTTTACATAATGAAATTCGTCCTCTTGTAATTCGTTTATACACCGATAAACAATTTGGTCAATTTGTTTCCGTTAGGATTGCTCCGAATAATTATCAAGGTACAATTTCTTTTCTCGAAAATACCTGGAAAAAGTATGCTGGAAATGAAGCATTTGAATATAATTTTTTGGATAAAGATTTAGCAAATTTATATCTGGATGAACAACGTACGAGTAATATTGCAACTACTTTTTCAGTACTTGCTATATTTATTGCTTGTCTTGGTTTATTAGGTTTAGCGGCTTTTGTTACTGAACAAAGAACGAAAGAGATTGGAATAAGAAAATCATTAGGCGCATCAGTCCCTGAAATTGTTTTTCTCCTTTCCAAAGAATTTACAAAATGGGTCTTGATTGCAAATGCAATAGCCTGGCCTCTTGCTTATTTTATAATGAATGAATGGCTAAAGAATTTTGCATATAGAATAAACATTACTCCCTGGCTTTTCCTTATGTCCGGCATTATAGCATTGTTGATAGCATTATTAACTGTCAGCATTCATGCAATTAAAGCAGCAACAGCGAATCCAATTAAATCTTTAAGGTATGAATGAAGACAGAAAAATTAGAAAATTCCTTTATTGGTTTACCTTTAACGAAAAATGAGCGCTGAAATCTTATTGATAGGAATTTGATCATGTTAAAAAATTATATCAAAATCGCCTTTAGGAATATTTTAAGAAAAAAAGTTTATTCAATAGTTAATATTACAGGTTTTTCTATTGGAATAGCTACTTGTATATTGATCTTTTTGTATGTTCAATTCGAATTCAGCTTTGATAAATACAATAAAAATTATAAAAATATTTATAGGGCTGTAGTTTATTTAAATTCCGGTACGAATTCTTTTCCTATGGCTGTCACACCGCCGGCTCTTGCATCATCTCTTAAAGAAATATCAGGAATAAAAACGACTGCCCGACTAAGCAGTGAAAACAAGAATGTAGTAGTTGAGTATAATAATATTACATTCAACGAAAATAAGTTTTTCTTTGCTGACTCATCCTTTTTCAACATATTTACAATTCCGGTAATTGAGGGTAATATAACTAACGCGCTTAAGAACCCATATAATTTAGTGATTACAGAATCTATAGCAAAAAAATATTTTGGAAATTCGAATGCTTTAGGTAAAGTTCTTAAAATAAACACATTTAATAATAACCATGCTTATGAAGTAACTGGAGTTATAAAAGACTTTCCTAGGAATTCACACATACACCCGAGTTTTCTTGCTTCATTTAAAACTCTGGAACTTAACAATCCCGGAATGTATTCAAGTAAAAGTCAACAGTGGGGTATGTGCGAATATTATACCTATGCCCTTACATCCGGAGGTCAAGATATTAAAAAATTAAATGAAGATTTAACAAAAGTAATTATTGAACATATTGGTAAAGAAAACATTAAAGATTGGGATTATAAATTCCAACCTCTTTCCGATATTCATCTTAAATCCGATCTTCAGCTTGAAGTAGAGAAAAACAGCAGTGTTATGACAGTGAGTATTTTTTCTGCCATTGCTTTATTTATTCTTTTCTTGGCTGTTATAAATTTCATTTCTCTGTCAACAGCCGGATATCTTGATAGAACTAAAGAAATTGCTTTAAGGAAAGTTGTAGGCGCAAAGAGAGTCCAACTTATAATGCAATTTATGAGCGAAACGATTTTACTAACATTCATTTCGACTTTTATTGCAGTATCAATAGTTGAAATAGTTTTACCAGCTTTCAATTCTTTTGTCGATCGTAAAATCTCATTAACTATTTTAGAACTCGTTTATATTTTAATTGGAGTGATCTTAATTGGAATACTTTCAGGAAGCTACCCTGCTTTTTTTCTGTCTTCCTTTTCTCCTCAAGCTATACTTAGAAAAAGCACAGTTTGGACCGAAAAGGCTTTGTTTAGAAGGATATTAGTCTTAATCCAATTTACAATTGTTACAGTTATAATTACTTCAACTATAATTACATTCAAACAAATGAACTTTATAAAAAGCAAAGATTTAGGGTATCAAAGTGATCAAGTTATTATCTTGCCCTTAAGACACAAAGATCTTCAATTCAGGTATGAAACATTGAAAAATAATTTTTCATCACTAAGCGGAGTGAAATCTGTAAGCGGCTCATCGGGAGAATTAGGAAATACTAATTTTGAAGGGAATATATCATACTCAGGAAAAGAGCTTTTTAAAATAAGATTTTTAGCTGTTGATTATAATTTTTTCAAGACTATGAATTTGAAATTGGTTTCGGGTAGAAATTTTTCTTCAGATATATCGTCAGATTCAACTAATGCTGTAATTATTAATGAAGCTGCTTCTAAAATATTAAGTAAATTGAAAATGTTGAACCAACCTTTAGAGGCATCATATATCGGACATATTGATATGCATATACATCTAATCGGGACGGTTAAAGATTTCAATTACAGACCTATTTATTATCCCGTACAGCCATTGATGATTTATCTTTCTCCAAACGAATCACGATTTATGGCAATCAAATTATACTCAACCAACTTAGCTAACACAATAAAAAATTTGAAACAAACTTGGGGGAAATTAGTTCCGCAATATTCCTTTGATTATTCATTTCTTAACAAAGACATAGAAAAGAAATATAAAGGCGATGAATTATTTGCAAGTATTGTTAAAATTTCATCTTTTCTTGCAATCTTGATTGGATGCCTTGGTCTTTTCGGGTTAGTTAATTACTCGACTCGTAAAAAAACTAAAGAAATAGGAATAAGAAAAGTTTGTGGTGCATCTATTCTTAAGATAGTTTCTTTGCTTTTAAAGGAATTCGTTTTACTTGTAATTATTTCTGGTATTATAGCAACACCAATTTCATATTTTATAATGAATAAATGGTTAGAGAACTTTTCATATCATATAAGTATTGGAATATTTCCTCTTCTTGTTTCTGTTGCTATTTCTCTTGCGATATCAATTATTACAGTTAGTTATTATGCAATAAATGCAGCAAAAGCAAACCCAGTAAATTCTTTGAGATATGAATGAAAAAAAAATTCACAGTAAATTCTTTCCAACTTTCAAATTAATTCATAGAAAGAGAGCAATAAAATCGCATACTTAAATAAATTTCGATTAACAGTATTAATAAATTTAATACTAATCGTAGTATTTATATTCGGCGGAATATTTGTCTTATACTATTATCATCTGAAAGTCACTTCAATTATATTTTTTGCAGTGGGATTGTATAGTTTCATTTCTCTATTCAAATATATTGATAGGATAAGCCGCGATTTGAAACGGTTTATGTCCTCTATTAAATATTCTGATTTTAACCAAACTTATTTATTTAAGAATTTCGGTTCTATGTATACCGAACTGTATAAATCAATCAGTGATACTTATAATGAACTATCTTCTAACAGAATTATGGCGGAAGAAAATCTCCAATATCTAAATACTCTCATTCAGCAAATACCTCCGGGAATTATCTCATATAAAGAAAACGGGGATGTGGAACTTATTAATGAAGCGGCAAAAAATATCCTTGGTATGGAAAGTCTGGCTAATATAAATTCTATAAAAGGAAGTAAAGACTATTTTAAATCTTTATTTCAAAACACGCTAATAGGAAAAGAAGAGATAATTAAATTCCGGCTTGGAAATAAGACAAAAAACATTTCAGTTTTTAAGTCCAACTTTAAATTAAGAAATAACTTATATACACTAATTACATTAAAGGATATGGAGAATGAACTTGAGAAAGAACGATTGGAAAACGAATTATATATAGCTCAAAATGTTCAAACTAGTTTATTGCCTAAAGAAATACCTTCAAATATTAATTATGATATATCGGTTTTATTTAAACCTGCTAAAAAGGTTGGAGGAGACTTCTATGACTTCTTTGATCTTGGAAACAATAAGCTTGGAATAATAATCGGTGATGTTTCTGGGAAGGGACTTGGCGCTGCTATTTATACAACTCTTCTAAAAGGTATTTTTCAAACTTTGGCTTTCGAATATACTTCTACGGTAGAATTGCTTACAAAAGCTAACTCTCTTCTCTATCAAATGCTTGATAAGAAATCATTTATAACGGCTATTTATGCAATTCTGGATTCTGCAAAAAACACTTTGGTATTTTCAAGAGCAGGTCATGAACCTTTACTTGTCTATGAATATGAAAAATCGGATTTTTGCAGCTATAAACAAAAAGGTCTAGGTATCGGGTTAGAAAAAGGACAAGTATTACAAGATAATCTTGAGGAAAAAACTGTAATTATAAAAAAGAACGATATTATATTGTTATATACAGATGGTTTATCTGATCTAAAAAATTATTCGGGCATTGATAACTCATTGGAAATATTTAAAAATATCATTGCGGTCAATAATACAAATAGTTCAACAGATATAAAGGATAAACTTGAAAATGAGATTAATAATTACACGGAAAATTTTGATCAATATGACGATGTCACAGCAATATTAATAAAAAGAAAAATCTAAATGCATAAAAAAACAATGCTAGTATGGTGATTTACTAGTAAGAAAAATGCCTATTCAAAGAGTTAGTTAATGAAAAATGCTAAGATTTATTTTCTAATAAAAGAGATAACTTCGAGTCTATTTATCGCTTGGCGGATTGTATGGAGAACCGGATTGTTTTTCATTGTATGGGGCGCAATGTTAGCTTTGTATCTGGTGCCGTTTGGTTCGAAGCTTTCTCATTGGGCGCAAAAATCACCGATTGAAGCGCTATTATTCACTAACATCGTAATTGCGATAACAATTCTTGCTGCAACATGGTTAATGACACGATTTATTGATCATCGACCTCTTTTATCAATTGGACTTAAACTAGATCATATTTTTAGAGATTTAATAACCGGATTAGCGCTTGGAGTTGCCTGGCTGGGAATATCCATAGGTGCGGCATGGGCATTCGGTTTGGAGGGTGGATTAATAGCGACTATTACTACTTCTATAATTATTATAATTATGTATTTCATATTTATAAGAAAAATAAAAAGCAGAATATATTAGTAATTCATTTCCCTAATGAAAATTATAATCATAAAAGTCCTCTTCAATAAGTTTAAGTTCACCTTCAACTAAACCGTAAAAGGATTTTTTGATTGGGAAGTAATGCATGACCAAATAATGAATTACCTTTTTCTTAACCATAATTTCATTTTCAAAATAATAATCTTCTTCCTTTAAATTACTTTCGTCTGAGACATTTTTGTTTGTAAAGATTTTGTCTTTTTCAAAATTTGCAATTACTGATGTGAATGGACTCTGTGGACCGCCTGCACTTGTTACGGTGTATTCAATCAATTCCCCGTTTAATTCATAATTCCACCCGAGTAAAAAACCGCTCTCCTTATCCCAGTAGTCTTTAGTTATTTCTTCATTGCCGTTTGAATGTATTATCTTAGTTTTAATTATTCTATTATTTTCATCGTAAGAATATTCTTCTAATCTTATATTTCCTTTTAGGTCAACTTTTAAGGTTGAAGAAACACGTCCATATTGATCATACTCATCAACATCTTGAATTAACCCTGCTTTTTTATCGATAATACTTCCGTTTGATATATATTGATTATTCGAATTATCGAAATCTAATGAAAAGCTGCTGTAATTTGATTTGTCTAAACCTAACAATTCATCAATTTCGACATCGTCGCGGACAATATGTTTTTTAATATTGCCATTCCTGTAAAATTGCAGAGACTCCGTTAAATATCCTGATAACCCGTAATAATTGATTGATGAAATATAACTATAGTTCTCCGTGCCGTCTTTGTTAAAAAAGACTCTCCTTACGGTCTCACTTTTTATTTTATATTTTCTTCTTAATGCTTCCATTTTTAAAATTTGGTCTTAGTATTGAAACCAAAATATATATCGTTCTTGTTAATAATTAAGTTAAAATGATATTCTACTTTTTTCGGTAATAAGAGAATAACTATTACTTCATTATCGTAATAATTTGAAATAATATTTATCCAGGAGACAAATTCTTAAAATATAGTCGTTTTTTAATTGTTTTTAGCCATTTTTTTATCTTAGAGGAAGCAATTGGTTTTTAGTGATACTCATATATTCAGTGATTTGGAATATATTTTACCGTTAATACTGTTACAAAAACTGAAATAGCCTTGACACAATAGATTTGATGACTTAATTTCGTAACAGAAATTATGAAAAGTCATATGATATATAATATTAATGGACTAACAATGTGTTGCTGTCCTAAAGAATTACTTTCGACGGAAGGCATTAGTAAACATTAATCTTATATTAAAATGAATTTGTAACCAAAGCCCTTCCAACGAAGGGCTTTTTTTTTCACTTAAATTAAAGTTAGATATAACATGATTGAAAATATTATTTGTCCGGTTTCTAATAAAAAAACAGATGAGAATGTAGTAAAAACTGTTGCTTTAATTATTGTATTTTTTATTGTCACAGGGTTATTGCTAAAATCATATCTCATTATATTTTTTATTTCAGCAGATTTTGCAGTAAGAGCATTTACTGATGGGAAATATAGCCCTATCCGGTTTATCGCAAAAAACAATGCTTCCTTTTTTAATTTTAATAAAATTCCTATTGACGCTGCTCCTAAAAAGTTTGCAGCCGGACTTGGGTTTTTATTTTCATTAATTATAGGAATTTCCTTATTATCGGGGAGTTTAATTTTATCATACACATTCGGTCTGATATTGTTATTATGCGCATTACTTGAAGGTATTTTTTCTTTTTGTGTGGGATGCCATGTATATACCTTAATTTCAATGAGTCTAAAGAAGTACAATAGTAAAAATATTTAAAAAATAAAGGAGTAAAAATGAAATACAATAATATTTTAGAATCGATCGGTAATACACCTCATATTCGAATAAATAAATTATTCGGCAGTAATCATGAAGTCTGGGTAAAACTTGAAAAAGCTAATCCCGGCGGAAGCATCAAAGATAGGATTGCTTTGTCCATGGTTGAAGATGCTGAAAAAAAAGGTATCTTAAAAAAGGGAAGTATAATTGTTGAACCGACATCAGGAAATACGGGTATAGGGCTCGCCATTGTAGCCGCAGTTAAAGGATATGAAATAATACTTGTAATGCCGGAATCAATGTCTATCGAGAGAAGAAAACTAATGTCGGCTTACGGAGCTAAGTTTGAATTAACTCCCCGTGAACTTGGTATGAAAGGCGCTATTGATAAAGCTAAGGAAATTGCAGCTTCAAATCCTAAAGCATGGATCCCTCAGCAATTTGAAAATCCCGCAAATATCGCGGCACATTATAATTTTACTGCTCAGGAAATATTAAAAGATTTTCCTGAAGGAATTGACTACTTAATCACGGGTGTTGGGACGGGAGGTCACATTACCGGAGTTGCAAGAGCATTGAAAATTAAGTTTCCGGGTCTGAAAGTTTTTGCTGTCGAACCAGCAGCATCTCCGGTGATATCGGGTGGCAAGCCGGGTCCGCATCCGCTACAGGGAATTGGTGCAGGTTTTATTCCTGCAAATCTTGATACATCTGTTCTTGATGGTGTCATTACGGTAACAAAGGAAGAAGCTTTTGATTATACACAAAGAGCCGCAAAGGAAGAAGGATTATTTATAGGAATATCATCGGGAACATCTTTAGCGGCAGTTGCTAAAAAACTTAAAGAAATCCCTGCAGGCAAGAGAATTCTTACATTTAATTATGATACCGGTGAAAGATATTTGTCTATTGAAGGTTTATTCTAATTGACTTTATCGGATTATCACAAATAAATATAGCAATAAGTAATTCTATATTTATTTAAACAGTAAGGTCAATCAATATTCTTTTTAATAAATTTCTGACCAAAGGAATCTTATAGCCGTTTTTCTCAAGAGGCGATGCATCGGTAAATGTTTTTTTTGAAAATGCACTTATACTGTCTTCGTCAATTGAAAGTCCCGTCAGATTTTTATTTAAAGCATCGATATGCCATGGCTTAGGAGCGACTCCGCCAAAGGCAACGCTGCCCTTTACTATTTTGCCGTCTGATTTTTTGACAACAGCTGCAATGCTCACTACAGCGAAATCGAATACTTCTCTTTCCATGAACTTTATATATCTGCTTTTACTGCCTTTATCCGGTTCAGGTATTATAATGCTTTCCAAAATTTCACCCGGCTTTAGAATATTCTCCGTTGTCGGATCTGTGGAAGGAAGAATAAAGAAGTCCCACGCCGGTACAAGTCTAAGTTCCTTGTCGGAATAAATAGAAAATTTTGCATCCAGAGCAAGTAATGCTACAGCAGAATCGGAAGGATGAATAATATAACACGGATCTCCGCCGACGATACAATGATATTTATTCTCACCTGCGGCTGCGTAGCATAAATCTCCGCCTTTTCTTATGCAATGAAAATCTCCTCTGAAGTAGAAACATCTTGGTCTCTGGCAAATATTTCCCCCGATTGTAGCAACATTTCTAAATTGAGGTGATGCAATACTATTTGCAGCTTCTGCTAGTACCGTAAACTTTTCTCTAATAACCGGATGAGCCGCAATATCAACAAGATTCACCAGTGCTCCAATTTTTATTTCTTTACCCGCAGTATATTTTATCTCATTTAAACCCTTTATCTGTTTCAGGTTTACGAGATTTGCCGGTGAAATAATATTATTTTTAATTAGTCCCAATGCATCGGTGCCTCCGGCATATAATAATGCATTTTTATTCTGCTGCATTAAACTGCCGGCATCCTGCAGAGATTTAGGTTGAAGGTATTTAAAATTATTCATCATTCTTCCTTAAAGCAAAATTAATTTAGTCAACTGTATAAGGCATTCAAAACTTTATCAGGAGTCATCGGCAAACTTTTTATCCTTTTGCCGATCGCATTATAGACAGCATTCGCTATAGCGCCTGCAGTCGGAATAATTGCAGGTTCGCCCATTCCTTTAACTCCCGTATTGCTCAATAAATTATCTCCTGTACTAACTACATGAATTTCAATTTCGGGCACATCCTTAATAGTCGGGATTTTGTATGTATGAAAATCTGTATTGAGAACCTTTCCTGTATTAGCATCCAAAATTCTTTCTTCCATTAATGCAAAACTAATGCCCTGCATTATACCGCCATGGAACTGATTCTCAACGGTTTTTTGATTAAGCACTCTGCCGATATCATGAGCTGCAACAATTTTTAAAACTTTTATTTTCCCGGTTTCAGTATTTACTTCCACTTCAGCAAAATGAGCTCCGAATGAGTTTATAGCATAATGCTCCGGGTTAGCGCTTCGGGCGCCGTTAGTAATAAACATTTGCTCATGCATTCTGTGCATTAGATCAGGAATAGTTACAGATTTTGATTTATCATCTTTTGCATAGACAACCGCTTCTTTATATAAAAGTTCACTTTCCGGAAGTCCAAGAACTGCAGAGGCGCCGGAGATTATTTTATTCTTCATTTGTTCGGCAGCATCTCTAGCAGCAGGTGATAAAGACGGAGCAGTCGTGCTTCCTCCGCTCTCAGGTCCAAACGGAATGGAAGATGTATTGCCGAGAATTACCTGCATTTTATCCATAGGAATTTCCAGCACTTCAGAAACAACCTGTGCAAGGAAAGTATATGTTCCTGTCCCGATATCCTGCGAACCTCCAAGAATGGTCACACTAGCATCGCTGTTTAATTTTAATGTTACATAAGCCGGAGGACCGCCGGATCCGCCCCATATTTGTGTTGCCATTCCGATTCCGCGTTTTATATAACCGGTATCGGAACCGGCAGCTTTTCGCTTTTGAAACCATCCTATAGCTTCCGAACCTTTCTTGTATGCTTCGCGTAATAATTTAGTTGTATATGGATTACCTGAATTTGGGTCAACTTCCGAATAATTCTTCAATCTAAATTCGAGCGGATCAATTCCGGCTTTTTCTGCTAACTCATCAATGAAAGATTCCAAAGCGAAAGTTCCCTGTACATGTCCGGGCGCTCTAAATGCTCTTGCTCTGCCTGCATTAATCATCAAACTGTATTCAGTAGTTTTCAAATTGCTGCATTTATATATGCTTCTAAACGGACCGCTGCATCCGCCCCACGAAGGATAAGCTCCCACTGCAGAATATGAAGTTAGAGTCATAGCTGTTAGCGTTCCGTCTTTTTTAATTCCGGCTTTAAGAGATTGTGTTGAGTCAGGTCTATTACCCGTAATCAAATTCATTTGTTTCCGGTTCACAGTTATTTTTACTGGTTTGCCGATGTCCTTTGCAAGAAGAGCAGCAATAACAGTATACTTTCCGGTTTCAAGTTTGCCTCCAAAACCGCCGCCCATATATTTGGTAATAACCGTAACATCACTTTCAGGCAGTCCCAGACTTCGGGATACTACATTTCTTACAGCGAACACTCCTTGTGTAGAATCCCAAACTTTAAGTTTATTTCCATCCCAATTTACAGCACTGCAATGAACCTCAGTAGGATTATGAACAGCAACTTGAGTATCGAATGTATCCTCAAATACAATATCCGCTTCTTTAAATCCCTCTTCAACATTTCCTCTATTGTACTCCGCCGGTCTTCCGCCGACAATATTTCCGTTGTCATGGAGTTTGACTGCGCCGGATTTCATTGCATCTTGAGATGAAGTAACAAATGGTAATTGCTCATATTCAACTTCGATCAATTTTATAGCTTCTTCGGCAATACTTTCCGACTCTGCTGCAACTGCCGCAACTTCATCTCCTTCGCAGCGGACGTGCGAATCAAAAAGGAAGGTAGTATTATTATACCACTGGATCTTCGGAGCATTTTCAAAAGTCAAAATTTCAAGAACTCCATCGAGTTGTTTTGCTTTTTTAGTATTTATTTTTTTTATTCTTGCGTTTGGGTAAGCAGAACCTAAAATCCTGGCATGCACCATCCCCGGAAGATCAACATCAAAGGTGTACTTAGCAGTGCCGCTAACCTTATCATAACCGTCAATTCTTGAAACGGGTTTGCCGATAACCTTTAAAGAGTCGTTGTTTTTCCAATCTTCATATTTCTCTGTTGAGACTTCCGCAATTGTTTCTCTATAGTCTTCTTCAAAAAAATATTTAGTTTTTACAATTTTACGAGGCATTTTATCCTCTCCATTTTTCGTTTATTCTTAAATAGCCGTAGCAGTTATTTTATCAAATCAATTATTTATTTTTATCTGCGGCAGCAATAACAGACTTCAATATGTTAGGATAAGCTGCACACCTGCATAAATTTCCCGACATACCCTCAAGTATTTCATCTTTTGATGGTCTAGGGTTTTTAATTAAAATTGCCTGAGCAGCCATAACCTGTCCCGGGGTACAGAATCCGCATTGCAAACCGTCGTGTTCAATAAATGCTTCCTGTATAGGGTGTAATTTTTCTCCGGACATTAAACCCTCGATGGTAACGATTTCAGATCCCGCCGCATCAAGAGCCAGCAAGTGGCATGAGCTGACAGCTTTGCCGTTCATTAAAACAGTGCAGCCGCCGCACTCTCCTTGATTGCAAATTATTTTTGTGCCAGTAAGCTTTAACTTGTTCCTTAATAATTCTGCTAAAGTTGTTTCCGGTTCTATCAGTACGCTGACTTTTTTCCCGTTCACATGCAGAGATAATGACTCTTTTGTTTTGCTTTCTTTTTCGGCTTCTTCAAAAATTTTCATTGAAAACTTTGATAGAACAGGAGCAGCGGCATAAGTTCCGATTACGCTAGTACCGATTCCTTTAACAAAATTACGCCGAGAAAATACTCTGGGTTTTGATTTGTCTTTCATATTGCGATCCCATTTTTTAGTAACTATTTTGAAGTTTAAAATATGATATTAGAGAATCTTTTTCAAATCTTTAATTTAAGGTGTTTGATTTTTTTCCCTGAGTTCATTGCCTGTATTTCTGCCATTATGCTTAATGCAATTTCGGCAGGAGTTTCTCCGCCTATGTCAATTCCTATCGGAGCAAATAAATTAGATAGGTTAATTTTATTTCCGAATTTACTCTTAATATACTTAACTGCCTCGATAACTTTTCTTTTTGACCCGATCATACCTATATAATTTAAGTTCTTATAATTTTTGTACAAGAAATTAAGCACATCGATATCGTTAATATGATTATGAGTGACAATAATAACCGGATCATCATTTTTAATTACGATATTTTTAATTTCTTTTTGGAGGTTTCTTAAATCATAATTAAACTTTTTACATCGATTACAATCCGGTATCTCATCAAGAATATTTTTCCTGTTGTCATATACAGACACAAAGTAATTTAATGATTCAGCATATTTAATAAGACATTGAGAAATGTGTCCTGCGCCGAAAATGTGTATAGATTTATAACTCTGAAAAACTTCAAAGAATAGAGTAGATTTTCCGCCGCATAATGATTGAAGCTGAACGCTGCGGGAACTGCGGTTTTGTCTTTTAATTTTAGATTTGTCTAAAGTACCGTTCAAAACCACTTCTTCGGTTAAATATTTTTCATTGGACTGCAGAAGCATTTTAGATTTTTTTATTGCATAAAGCTCCACGCTTCCTCCGCCAATCGTGCCGGCTATTCTGCCGTCAAAACCCGCAAGCATTTTAAAACCAACTTTACCGGGAACACTGCCCGTAATGTTTATAACTGAAACCTCTACGCAAGGAGTGTTTTCTGAAAGACATTTCTCTAAAGCTTTTACTACTTCAATCATAAGAATCGTTACTCTATATTAAGGTCGGACTGATTTTATTAAAATCATCCTCATTATCAATATCAAATATAATCCCTTCATCATTTACAAAACATATTTTAGAAGAAAATTCTTTTAATACGCTGCGAAGTGATGTATCATTAGAATGAGATGCTATTCTTTCAAGAATATTATTTCTTATTAAAACAGGGTGTCCCTTTTGTATTCTGTTTTCACCTGTGTTCATTCCGGTATTCATTGCCGGAATAAATATATCATATTCATTATCAGCATCGAAGTCATTAATTAATTTAAGATAAGTAGAAGATTTAACGAAAGGCATATCTCCTGGTAAAATAAAAACGCCGCTATAATTATTTAAATAAGCCAAACCCATTTTAACAGAACTAAACATACCGGATAAATAATCTTTATTTTCAATAAGCAGTATTTTTTCTTTTTCTGATTTTGAGAAAGTATTTACGTCATTTATAATATTTTTTAATTTATCGAAATTATATCCGCCCACCACAATAATTTTACTGCAATGAACCAGCATTGATCTAATTGAATGCACAACTAATGGAACGCCATTAACTAATTTTCCCGGCTTCCAGGTCTTCATTCTTGAGGAGAGTCCAGCAGCAAGTACGATCCCTTCAAAAAGAGACTCACTATTTAAATCAGTAGCCATTACTAATATTAAGATTTATATTTAAAATAATATCTTTAAAATCAATTTATAAATTCATTCCGATCAAAGCGAATACTGAATACTTGCCATCAAAGGTTGAAAACTTCCATTTGAATTAAATAGAACATTAAACCTTGCTTCGAAGCCAATGCTTAAATTCGAATATACCGGAACCATAAAGCCAATTCCAATTCCGGCAAACAGATTTGTGCTTGAATTACCGGAGTCAAAATATTTATAATGGGAAACATTATGCGGATTAGGACCTATCCAATTTGATATGATAATATTTCCGGCGTTAATAATATATAATCCTGTATTTAGTGAAATGAACGGGTTAATATATTTTATATTCGAATTGAATTTAATTCCTATCGAAGCCTCGTAGACATTCGAAGGTTCACCGGACACATTGTATTCGAAACCGACAACCGCAGGAAAAGTAAGAAAAATGTTATTGCCTGTAAAGGGATAGTGACTATAAGTTAAGTTAAAAATCAAATCTGAATGAGGCAGTATCCTATATCCCAATCCTCCTCCGACAGCCCAGCCGTCTCCCCAGTTGTTTAAAATACCTTGGTCTAAGAAATTGTAATATTTCCCGCCCGATATTTCAAATTGCAAATTGGTTTGGCTATAAGAATTGCATGAATAAAAAAGAACGATCACTATGAATAAGAATGTACTTCTCATCTTACTTTTTCTCCTTTTAGATTTACGATTTAGAAGTAAAGACTAACTATCCGGATTATAAAGTCTTTTTAATTGCCTTCTCAACTAATGCGTCCATTACCTTATATCCAGCTAACGTAGGATGCACTCCGTCGTTAGTATATTTTTGGTCTAAACCCATTTTTTCATCAACCATTTTTGAGTAGTAGTCCAAATATACAATGTTATTTTCTTTGCAGTATGACTTAATCATACTATTCAACTTTGCAATTTTTTCAGCGGGCTTAAGTCCGGGATGCCAGGGGAAATCGTATGCAGGCAGCACTGATGAAAGAATAACCTTAATATTATTAGCCTTGGCTAACTGAGCCATTGAAATAATATTTCCCATAATATCTTCTAACGAAATCGGACCTGTATTCTCGGCAATATCATTAGTCCCCGCTAAAATAACTACAACTGCGGGTTTCAAATTAATAACATCCTGACGAAAACGCAGCAGCATTTGAGGCGAAGTTTGTCCGCTTATGCCCCGATCTATATAAGACTTATTAGCAAAAAAATCAGTATCTATTTTTGCCCAAAATTCTGTAATTGAGTTTCCCATAAAAACTATTCGGTCTTCTCCGTGCACTTGTGCAGAAAGCATTTTATCAGCCATAGCATACTTCTTCATATTTGCCCAATCTTCTTTTGATTTGTCATTTTGACCGAAAACCGCAAATTGAAATGAAATCAAAAATAAAAGGATTAAAAAAAAATTATTTTTCACATAATTCATATTGACCTCTCTTTACAAATTAAATTTAACACCGGTTAAATTTTCGGAAACTTTCCATAGCTTTAAAGCAATATCTTTATCGTGAGAAAGATTATTTGATTCGACTTTAACGGGATAGCCGCGCATTTCCATGAATCCATCCGGTCCGTAGAAATCGCCGCTTTGTGCACCGTCGTCAATAGCAGCTCTTAATGTAGGCAAAGCGCCTTGCTCCTGTTTCATTGCAAAAAATCCGTTCATAAATTGAAAAAGACCGCTATGTCTTTGTAAGTCTGTTGCTGTCCAACCCGGATGAGCCGCAGTTACCTTTGTATTTGATTTTATATTGGATAATCTTTTCTGCAGTTCATAAGTAAAATAAAGGTTTGCAATTTTACTATCGCCGTAAGCGCGCCACGCTTTGTATTTTCGTTTTTCCCAATTTAAATCATCGAAATCGATATTACCTGATTTATGTGCAGCGCTTGAAACATTCACAATACGCGAGTCTTTAGTGTTATTTATCAGATCTATCAGCAGTCCTGTTAAAGCAAAATGCCCAAGGTGATTTGTCCCGAACTGCAATTCAAATCCATTTGATGTTTTAGAATATGGCGGAATCATAACACCGGCATTATTGATAAGCAGATCAAGCCGTTTATATTTCCCCTTAAAGGTATTTACAAATTTATGTATTGAATCAAGACTGGCAAGATCTAATTGCATAACTTCAACATCGGAATTATTATTCGCCGTCTTAATTTTACCTGCGGCAGCATTTCCTTTCTCTGAATTTCTTACAGCAATTATTACTATAGCATTTTTATTTGCAAGAGCACGAGCTGCCTCAAAGCCAATCCCGCTGCTTGAGCCCGTTACAATGACTATTCTCTCTTTTTGATCTGGAATATTATTAACATTCCATTTATTATTGTTCATATTATCTTTCATTTAATTCTAATAATATAACATACCATTTAGATATAAATTATGTTAACTACCAGACATAGTCGGATCAAAATAATTAAGTAGGAATTTGATTTATCAAATTCCTTTATCTAAAGTCCAAAACAGCTTCCTATCTTTATTCTTTAGTTTCCGCTTCTTCTTTCTCCTCATCCTCTACCGAATGGGTTTTTCTTAGGTTTGATTCCTTTTTTGCCTTTTGTGCAAGTAAAATATAAAATTTATGAAGCTGGTCTAATTCGTCCTGTGTCAAATCTTCTATGTCTATTAATCTATTGCTTGCTTGTTTTGATGACGCAACTAATTCATTCAATTTTAATTGCACAGCAAGAGATTCTTTATTCTGCGATCTTTGAATTAAAAAAACCATTAGAAAAGTTATAATTGTAGTACCTGTATTTATAACAAGCTGCCAGGTATCTGAATAATTAAAGATAGGTCCTGTTAATATCCAGATTATTATAATAAAGAAAGCCACTGAAAAAGCGGCTGTGCTTCCCGAAAAGATGGTTGCCTTATGCGCAAAATTATCGAATATATAATTTATTTTTGTCCTTAATTTTCTTTTCATATAATAGTCTCTCTTTCATTCAAGCCATTGATTAGATATTAAATCATTTTGAAACACAGTAGAGTAGGAGATTCCTTTTTGTAGTAACCTAATTAATAATAAAATCTTTTTAAAACTGGTACCATCTATTTCCCGATGAATATTTATCCTTTTGATCACTTCAAATTAAAATAATTATTAAGTAATAAAAATAAATAAGAGGATCTATTCCTTGCAATTTTGGAATAAAATATTTCTAAAATAGCTAAAACTCAAAGAGTTGAGGAATTTATGCCGGTTTTTTCATTAAATTCAATCTGTTCTCAAGTCGAATCCGTATGATTTAATTAATTATTAGTATAATATTGTTTTTAAATAATAATAAACGTAATATATGTCACGGTAATATTATAATATATGACAAAATAATATTTACTATGCAATAGTTTCAACTTCATTAGGAAAAAAATGCAAGAGAAACTTAATCGGCTAGTTAAAAATTTACCGGGGAGTACTTCTATTTTCCTCGCTTCTTCTACACAGGAATTTGTGAACATATCAGATGAAATTAATATAAATTCAATTCTAAATCATACTGCATTGACCCTGCCAGAACGACTAAGCAAACAAAATGAAACTAACAAATTGATCCAACCGAATCAAGGATATAATACCAAAATATTATTTGCAAAAGAAAATAATAATTTTATAAAGGAGCAGCTTATGCGTACCATTTATAGTGCTTTATTAATAGTAGTAATTTTATTTGGATCTACTCTAGCTAAAACAAATCTATCCGGAACTATTACTTCCGATTCAACATTAAAGTTAGCAGGCAGTCCATATATAGTAACTAGTGATGTAATTGTAAATTCCGGGGTCACTTTGGCAATTGATTCATCAGTTACGATACTTTTTACCAAAAATACAAACCTTACGGTGCAGGGTTCATTAAAAGCCAGGTATGCTAATTTTACTTCAGCAGCAGATACAAACGGTGGAATACCCCACCAAGGCGATTGGGGTTATATTCTGATTGGGTGGTATTCCAATCCTGGTTCGGCAAGATTGGACACCTGTCAGGTTAAATACGGCGGAAACAGCAGCAATACAATAATATATTTAGATAATGGCAGCTTAACATTAAATAACGTTCAAATTTCTAATTCAAATTATAATGCTATAGCTGTAAATTCGGGAAATGCCACATTAAACGGGGTTAATATTTCTAACTGCACCGGCAATGGTGTTTCAATTAATCAGGGAGCAAATATTATCATCAATAATTCAACTATTCAATCTTGCAGTTGGCCTATCGTTTATAACGGGACAGCATCTTTAAGCTTTTCAGGTTTGAATAGTTTTATTAATAATACATATAACGGAATCCAAATGAATTTTTATTCCACATCGGCTTCCTTAACCCTGGATAAAATTAATATTCCATATGTATTCGGAGATTTCACTGTTAATTCAGGAAATGTTTTAACCATCCGTTCGACAAACGTTCTGAAATTTACCGGAGGGCATTTATATATAGACGGCGCATTATATGCAGTTGCCGGTATCGGAGAAAATATATATTTCACATCCTACAAGAATGATAATTTGTTTGGGGATACCAATGGAGACGGCGCTTCAAGTGCCCCCGCAGTCGGAGACTGGTATGGAGTTGTTTTTAATGATCAAAGCATTGACAGCAATTGTACAATGCGGCGCTGCTCGGTAAGTTTTGCAGGTAACGGAAATACCGGAGGAATAAGTACTTATAACGCAAGCCCAACCATTGACAGCTGCACAATAGCTAATAATTATTATGGAGTAATGTTTCAAGGGCTCTCGAATCCTGTTTTTACTAATAATAATATTGGCTCAAGTATGATAGTTCCGTTAGCAATGTCTTTTGAAGCTAATCCGGTTTTAAACAATAATATACTGTCCTTTTCGGATAATAAATTTGATGCGATTGGAATATTAGGAGGAGCGCTTTTAGGTAATGCAGTATTACCGGTAAGAAGCATTACTTCAATTCAAAATATTACTTATATGTTATTAAATACTGTAACAGTGCCTTTAGGTATGACATTAACAATTAATAAAGGTGTAGTTATTAAAAGTAAATTGCCCGAATATTATGAAAATCCATATATGATTGTAGTTAAAGGCAAATTAATAGCATCCGGAACTGTTGACAGCACGATTGTTTTTACATCTATAATGGATGATAATTTCGGACATCCCGGAGATTCAAATAAAGATGGATCGCAAACTGTTCCTTCTGTTGGGAATTGGGGCGGTATTGTTTTTGAATCTGGAAGTGATTCGGCTTCAATACTTGACCATTGTATTATTCAGTATGGTTCCCTGGCGACCTACATTTATTATTATAATGGAGTATATCTATCTCAGGGGCAAATTACAACAATAAATGCAAGCCCGACAATATCAAACTGCACAATTAATAATGTGAATAACGGAATATTTGCATTTTCAACTTCAAAGCCAAAATTAATAAATGACAAAATATCAAATTCGACATCTACTCCAATTGCAATTTCAGTTGCCGCCGATCCCTATTTTTCGGGGATTACTTTTGTCAATACACAAATTACAGCTCTAGGAATAATAGGAGAAAATGCTCCTTTTAATAGCAATATAAAAGTAAGAAACGTTGCCGGATATAATAATATCACTTATGTCCTTTTGGGAGCTTTAGATATTAATTCAGGAACGAATGTTTCTGTAGACCCCGGTGTAGTTATCAAGTCCGGAGGTCCGGGTATCCATGTAAACGGCGGATTTAGAGCCAAAGGAACAAAAAGCGGCGGTCAAATTATTTTTACTTCTTTAAAGGATGATAATTTCGGAAATCCGGGGGATTCCAACGGTGATGGAAATGCCACTTCTCCGACTCCAGGCGACTGGAGCACAATCGGGTTCGAAGCTACAAGTGATGATTCATATTCTTTGCTTGATAGCTGTTTAATAAAATTCGGAGGAAACTCAAGCTATACATATATTAATGGACAGAAATATGATGATTGGGGAGGAGTTACATATACTGATGCCGGCAGCGTTATCTCGAATAGTACTATTTCAGACTCGTATAATTTCGGCGTAAGATGCGAAGGAAGCTCGACACCATTAGTTAGCAATGTTATTCTACAAAGCAGCAGACTTGACCCAATAGCAATGTCTTTGATATCCAACCCTACTTTTTCAAACATAACTTTCACCGCAAACGGGAGTAAAGGAATTAGAATTCTTGAAGGAACGCTTTCTTCGAATGCAACTTTATTTACCAGAAATGTCGCTGGTATAAATAATATTGCATATATCGTCAATAAGTTAGTCATAAATCCAAATGCTGTTTTAACAATTGAACCGGGCGTTGTAATAAAGCTTATCAATAATCATCCCATTGATGATTATAATTCTATCGTTGTTAACGGAGCATTAATTGCAAACGGCACGACAACTCAAAAAATTGTATTTACTTCCATTAAAGATGATTCAAACGGAGGAGATACCAACAATGACGGCAACAATTCAGCTCCCTCTAAAGGCGAATGGGAATGTGTGGATTTTTATGCTTCAAGTTTAGATACATTAAATTCTTTGAAGAATTGTGTATTCAGATATGGCGGTTATAATTATTGGTGGTGGAATTATAATTATAATTGGGGGCTCGTAAGAGTATTCAATGGAAATCTAAAGATTGATAGCTGCACATTTGAACAGTCGCTAACCGCAGGAATTGGTATAATGGGCAGCGCTCATCCTGTTATTACTAATACTTTATTAGATAATATAGATTATACACCAATTGCAATGAGTGTATTTTCCAATCCAACTTTCGCTAATAATACAATATTTAATGTAGGTATTACTGCGCTTGGAATTGTTCCCGAAACTTATTCTGTTGATGGAACTATTCCAATAAGAAATTTTGGAGGATATAACAACATAACGTATTATGTTTATTCTAAATGTACAATTAATTCCGGAACTACAATTACAGTGCCTGCAGGATTGGTCTTTAAGGGCGGGAGCTGGCAAGTAAACGGAGCATTAATTATTAATGGAACGGCTAATAATAAGGTTGTGTTTACCGATTTAGCCGACGATGCTTATGGAAATCCGTTTGACTGCAACGGAGATGGGAATGCTACTACTCCTTCAATACAAACGGGAAGCCGAATAAGTTTTGCCGATGTCAGTAATGACAGCTTAAGTCAGATCAATTATACAATTTTCAGATATAGCGACGGAGGTATCTATCTTAATCAGGCATCACCTAAAATTAAAAATGATATATTTGATCAGGATAACTGGGGAATATATTTAACCGGAGTTTCTAACCCTGTTGTAGATAGCTGCACTTTTAACAATCTAATCTATGCTCCGTTAAGATTATCATTAGTTTCCTATCCTGTTTCTACGCTAGGAAATATTGTCTCGGGCACAACATTTAAGATGATAGGAATTATTGATAATGAATCTTTGGTGCAGGATGTTACTTTACCAAAGCGCAGCTTTGCCGGGATAAAAAATATTCCTTACTTATTTTCACATTATACAATCGCAAGTAATTCAGTTCTCACTATTCAGCCGGGTGTAATCTTAAAATTTCTTCCTGGTACTGGCTTAGACGTTAACAAAGGATTAATTGCTGAAGGCGGAGCTTCACCGGATAGTCAAATAGTATTTACGGATTATAGAGATGATCTTTATGGAGGCGATTCAAATTCTGACTCTGCAAAAAGTTCTCCTAATGATTATCTAAATGCGGGATGGAACGGAATTACTTTTGAAGATCAATCATTAGACCCGTTATGCAGATTAAAATTCTGCGTAATCAAATTTGCCGGTATTATTTATTGGAGTAAAGGCGCTGCTGTTACTACAAATAACGCAAGCCCGAGCATTTCTAATTCCACAATCATTAATAATTATAACGGCATAACTGCAAACGGCTCTTCTAATCCGCTGATTAATTATAATGATATTTATCAAAACACTAACTTAGGCGTTAATAATGTAGATAAGTCTTTTGTAATTGATGCAAAAATGAATTGGTGGGGAAGTGATTCTGGGCCTACAGCAACATCAAATTCAGGTGGAACAGGGCAGGCAATAACAGACGGTGTTGTATTTAATCCATGGCTTAACAGCGGTGCATCTCATCCTATTATGGGTGATGTAAGCTTAAACGGTACTGTGCAGGCATTTGACGCCTCTTTAATACTTCGAAATGTAGTAGCACTAGATACATTTAATATTCTGCAGCAACGGGTTGCAGATGTCTCCGGCGATAGCACCATTTCTGCGTATGATGCATCATTAGTTCTTCAATATTCTGTTGGGCTGATTTCATTTTTCCCAGCCGAAATTAACTTAAAATCATCACCATCGACTGACGAAAAAACAATAAAATATCTCGCAATGCAGAAGGTTAGTAATGTTAGCTTAGATATTGTTGGAAGCAAGGTAAAAAGAGGCGAGAAATTAACAGTACCTATTAATATAGTTAACTCAGGCGGTTTGGTTTCAATTCAACTCAAAATGAAATTTGATCCAACAATGTTTACTCTTAGCGATTGCAAGCTTGGAGATAAATATTCGGAATATAATCTAGCTTATTCTGCTGACAGCAAAACGGGTGATTTAAAAATAGCTGTCGCCGGCGTAAAGCCGGTAAATGACGGCGGTAATATATTAAATTTAAGCTTTAATGTCGGAAAAGATATAAAGGGAGAGGTAGAATATAATTTTGCGGTAAATGAATTCTCTGCTAACGAAATCAACTTCTCTAAATCCGTAAATTCTGAAACAATCAAAATCATTGGGAAGCCGACTTCATATGGTTTAATGCAGAATTATCCGAATCCGTTCAATCCGACAACGGTGATATCATACCAATTACCCGACGATAACGTCCCGGTCAATTTGGTTATATACAACATACAAGGTCAAAAGATAAAAACTCTCGTTAATTCGAATCAAAATTCCGGAGTATATAATATCACCTGGGATGGTTCAAATGATCAGGGATTTAAAGTCAGCAGCGGAATTTTCATATACAGGCTGCAGGTTAACAAGTTTGTTGCTTCCAAGAAATTAGTATTCCTTAAGTAATACTAATAAAAATTTACGGGGGGCTTTATAGCCCCTCAAATAAAAATACGGATGTAATAAAATTATGAAAACCAAATTAATATTTTTAGCATTGTTAATATTCTGTACTACATATTCATCGGCACAAATAGGAATATCAATACATGACTCCACCTTCACTGCAGGTGATACTCTAAATATACCAATTTATGCCGACAGCATGTTGACAGGTCAGAATATACTAGCGTACAAACTTCAGCTTACGTATGATTCAAATATTTTAAGAATTATTTCTGTTGCTGCAAACTCTACACTATCTCAAGGAATGAGTGTTTCGTACAATAATCAGAAATCAGATAAAATTGATATCGCCGCTGCAGGAACAATTCCTTTAACAGGTAACGGTATTTTATTATTTATAAAAGTCGCTGCTGTTAACAGCGGCAATATGTATTTGATATTTACCGATACTCTCAATAATTATTTCAATGAAGGATCTCCTGCGATTTCTTTCCGCAACGGATATTTTAATGTTCAGCCAAGACCAACTCTTTCAATTTATCCTAGTTCAGGAATTCTAACTGTGGGTGAGGAAATGGGATTTACAGCAAACAGCGGTCAAAGTCCTTATTCATGGTCGGTTACCAATCCATCAACTGCAAATATTAACTCAAGCGGAATATTAACCGGATTAAAACCCGGATTTATAAAAGTTATTGCAAGAGATGCTGCTGGAATAATTGATTCTACAAGCGGAACAATTGAAATAAGATCATTTGGAATAAAAATCCGAGATACATCTTTTTACACCGGACAAACTGTTGAAATTCCGATATATGTTTCAGATTTAAGCGGGTTAGGTATTTATGCCGGACAATTTAACCTTTCATTCAATCATTATATTCTTACACCAATCAGTATAATTAATACCGGGACAATGACTCAGAATTATATTGCCCCTGCTTTCAATTATGACGGTAACGGGAATATGTCGATTGCTTTTGCAGGAAGTTCTGCTTTATCGGGAAGCGGTGTTTTGATGTTGGTAAGATTTCAAATTGCACAGGTTTATAACGGTAGTTGCGGATTAAGTTTTTCTAATATCTTCTTCAATCAAAACTTGGCGGGCAATTTCGCTGATGGGAATTTAAATATAATTAATTCATCCTCATTAACAATTTATCCGACAACTGCATCAATTGCTTCAGGAGATACACTCCGATTTGAAGCGTACAATGGAACTCCTCCTTATAAATGGGCTGTCAGCGATTCGGGTTTAGCTAAAATTGATCAGTCGGGATTGCTGTCCGTTATTAAAGCAGGAACAGTAATAGTAACTGCAACAGATTTTTACGGCGCTAACGGAACTACAGGAAATATCAGTTTGTTCGATACCAAAGTAAATCTTTCAGATGTTTCGGGTAACATCGGCAAAACAGTTGATGTAGATGTCGTGCTCGGAAATGTTTCATCTTTCCCAATTTATTCACTATCGGCAAATATTTCCTTTGATTCATCTATCGTTAAATTCAATCAAATAGTTTCATCCGGAACATCTACAAACGGCTGGTCATTTTCAGTCAACAATAAAGGTAATAATATTTTATTATCTGCGGCAAGTGCAACTAGTTTAGCTAATTCCGGAACATTATTTAAGATCAGATTCAATATTTCTGCAAACGCAAATTCAGGAAATTATATTCCAGTTTATTTACAGCAATTTTTATTTAACGAAGGCACTCCCAGCGCTTTAACTAAAGATGGAAGTATTACTGTAGCATCCAACAATCCGCCGGGATGGGTTAATCTGCAATATCCCGGAAATGCTGTAATAGTTAAAGGAGATTCAGTTACAGTATATGCACAAATATGGATTGGCGGAGTAACTGATTTATCAGGTCAAGGTGCCGGTGTTACTGCCTGGATAGGATATAATGCAGCTAATGTAAATCCAAATACGTGGACAAACTGGATTCCTGCTGTTTATAATACGGATGCGGGAAATAATGATGAATACAAAGGGACATTCGGCAGTTTGCTTCCGAAGGGAAGTTATTATTATGCAAGCAGATTCATGTATAACGGAATATTTTATTACGGTGGATACAGTACCGGAGGCGGAAGTTTCTGGGATGGAATAACATATAATTCGGGAATATTGATTATAAATGCACATCCAATAAACGCGCCGACTGATTTAATTGCAGCGAACATAAAAATCAACAAAGTTAACCTTACCTGGATCGATAATTCGAACAATGAAAATAATTTTATCGTTGAGAGGACGACTGATACTACTGGAAATTCTAGTTGGGAATCCATTGTTACATTACCATCAAATTCACAAACATTTCAAGATACTACTGTTAGTGTAAATGTATGGTACAGGTGGAGGGTTAAGGCAATAAATGCAGATACTTCATCAACCTATGCAGTTAGTGCTAGTCTGCTTACTTTACCTACAATGTCAACAGGGACAGAAAATAAACCGGTTGAATATTCTATAAGCCAGAATTATCCGAATCCATTTAATCCTTCAACAGTAATAAGGTATTCAATTCCTTATGAGAGTTATGTAATCATCAGGTTTTACAACAGTCTTGGTGAAAGTGTTCATGAAATAGATGCCGGCACAAAAGGACCTGGATATTATAGACTTAGCTTCAATGCATCAGGACTTTCCAGCGGTATTTATTTTTATACAATTCAGGCAAATTCAATTGACGGTAAGCAGAATTTTAAGAATACAAAAAAAATGATCCTTATGAAGTGAGCAGTTACTATAATTATCGAAAAAATAAAACAGCCTAACAAGTCCATAAAAACCCGTTAGGCTGTATTTGAATAAAAAGTATTAAAGTGTTATTATTTCAGAAGCACCATTCTCTTTGTCGAAATATAATTGCCCGATCTAATCTGGTAGAAGTATATTCCGCTTGCTAGTTTATCAGCATTGAACTCAACTTTGTAGCTGCCCGCGAGTTGGTTTTCATTTACAAGACTTGCAACTTCTTTTCCCAATATATCATAAACTGCCAGTTTTACAGCGCCTGATTTAGGCAGTGAATATTCAATAACAGTAGTAGGATTAAATGGGTTAGGATAATTTTGACTCAAATTAAATTGCTTCGGAACATCCCCGGATGTTTGCTTAACACTAAGCGGAGTCGTACTTAATTGAATCTTCACATTTGAATCACCGGGATGAGCTACTATATTATAACTATAAATAGTTTGTGAAATATTAATAAATTGTAAGTGGTAGTTATAGATTTTATTTGATACTTGGAATGTAATATTTCCTGTTGAAGCATCCGAGAATGCAGAAGACTGCGCTGAATCCTGATTTGTTGCAACAAATTGAATTGGAAATCCGGGCGCAATACCGTTTAAAGTTACTGTACCGGAAATAGTTGAATTAGCTTTATAAATAACTAAGTTTTTTACAATACTGTCGCCCGGTGAAATTGAATTTACAACTGCTATACCGTCGAGTAAGTTTACCGTAGTGCTGTTAGAACCTTCAAAATATGAACCGACATTCCACCCGTTAACATTTTGACTTAAATCTGATTCTTGCAATCCAAGTTGATAAATGCCGGAAGAATTTGTTAAAGTATTATAATTTACATAGTTATTTGAATTATTAGGATTTATGCTGACAAACGCATTTACCATAATATTCCCATTTTCGTCTTTTACTGTTCCTGCAATTTGTGCGACTGCCGGGAGAAATGAAAAATTCTTTCCTGTAATATTAGAAGAAATTACGACAGTATCTTCAACAGGAGAAATTATATATGGAGGATATGGGTTTGATACAAGACTAATTCTCCAGGGGTTACCTGCAGTATCGCTAGTCATTTGAATTGAGTAATTTCCTTTTACATCTGTTATAGCATCCCAAAAATTTGGCTGATGCTTTTCGCCTCGTCTAAGTTCAACAAAAATATTTGCAGCGCTTTTCCCGGTAGGAGGAGTCACTTTACCCGAAATAGTATACGCTGGAGAAGTCAAAGGAGTAACTGTTCCAGCAATAGAAACGCTCTGGTTATTCTGAGTAAGCTCCATTATATATTTACCCGGAGCAAGCCCAACAGGCTGAGATACGCTGACGGCTCCGAGTGCGCTGTTCATATCCGGAGGTCCGTTTTGACCGCTGGAATCATTGTCGGTTTGAGTAAACGACTGCCAAAGAACATCGCCGGCATCGATTATACCGTTACCGTTTACGTCAAGCCATATTTGTATAAGAGTTGAAGCTCCGTTTGGAATGTTATAACTCCAGCTAATTTTATCTCCTGACATCATAGTAAAACCTGTTGATGAACCGTTTACCAGCAAGTTAGTTACTTGAGCATTGACGGAAGCTGTTATCATTAACAAAAAAACGGTTGTTAAAATAGTAGTATAAATTCTCATTAAAACTCCTAAAATGTTTATAATTAAACTTCGCAAATATAAGTTAGAAAAAAATGTAATTATTTATACTGTATTAAAATTAAAAGAATTTATTTTATAAAAATTGAGCATTTTACTGATCAATAACTTAATAAATTATTAAATTTGAATAAGTTTATGTCTTCTAAAATCTATTCTTTAATAGTTTCCATTCGTGTTGGGTCATAATAAAAGGTAACCGAAAGATTATAAAAAAATATGTTAATAAACAGGTTCATAATAAGGTAAAAATATAAAAATAATGTAATAATAATTGTTTCTTTCTTTTTTTGCTACT
>JAJYOQ010000137.1 GCA_021796135.1 Bacteroidota bacterium | reverse complement strand
TCATACAGCATGTCTTATTCGACTTTTGGCGGGCAGGGAATGGCACTTGGTGTATATACTAATAATATGTCATATCAATTTAGCAAAAACTTAGATGTCGAATTAGAAGCAAGCGTAGTTAATTCTCCATATAGTACTTTCGGAAAAAGTTTTCAAAATAGTATAAACGGAATTTATCTAAATCGTGCAGCAGTTAATTATAAACCTTGGAAGGATGTCTCCATATCATTTGAATACAGCCGCTTACCGTATTATTATTCTCCTTATTCATCATTAGGAGGTTTCGGGAACAATTGGAATAATAACTTTTTCACCGGAAGATAATCTCATTAAAAATTTAATTATGACGGAATATTTATTTTAAGTGAAGGAAAAAATCCAATTAAAGGAGACGGCTCATTTAAACAATTTATTAGCTTCTCATTCAAATAAGTTAGTCAATTCAGTAATTGTTATATTATTTCTAATAATAATTTTTCTCGGTTATTCCTTAACACATAAGATTTTAGGGGGATCAAGTTCGGAAGTTGAAAAAATTTATACACAAAAAAGCAGCCCTGTAATTCAGGTGGAAGTGCTAAATGGATGCGGAATTCCGGGTGCTGCAGATAATTTTACTTCCTTTTTACGTCAGCGCCATTTTGATGTTGTACAAATTGGTAATTATATTTCATTTGACATTGAAAAATCAATGGTGATTGACAGAGTAGGAAATATTGCTAATGCCGATAGAATAGCCGATTCTTTGGGCATAAATAGAAAAAATATAATTCAACAAATAAATAAAAATTATTTTCTCGATGCATCGGTTGTAATCGGAAAAGATTTTGAAACTTTAAAACCAAACCAATAAGGTAAAATTGAATTCAACACAACTTACTAAAAAAATTGCAAATTTTATATTTGCAAAAAAAGGGCTTGACGTAAAAATTCTTGATTTACGTAAGCTTACTACAATGACTGATTATTTTGTTATTTGCAGTGCAGATTCCGACACTCAGGTTAAAGCTATTGCAGATGAAGTGGATAAGGGTCTTCGCGATGAGGGAATTAAAAATTGGCATAAAGAAGGGTACCAGGCACTTTCATGGGTGCTCATAGATTATATTGATGTCGTTGTGCATGTATTTAAAAAAGACGCAAGAGAATTTTATAACCTCGAAAAGTTGTGGGGAGATGCTCCGGTAAAAGAATTAATAGATCCGGCGTTAAAGCCTCCTGTAAAAAGAAAACCCAGAACAGCTAAAAAAGATTAGCTCTAATCTATTTTTGATTATTAACGAATATTACCGGGACTGACACTTGAAAGAATATTTACATTCAATTTTTTCTGAAGCTTCAAATAAATTAGAATATCTTAGAGAGATTAATCTCACATTTGATATACCTAAGACTGATGCCCACGGTGACCTTTCGTCAAATGCAGCAATGTTATTGGCAAAAAAGTTGAAAAGAAAACCCATTGATATAGCCAATGAAATTATTGCATCTCTGAAATATGATTCAAAAACAATATCAAACATTGAAATAGCGGGACCTGGTTTTATTAATTTTTATTTCACGACTTCTTTTATATCGCAAATAATAGATAAAGTTTTGTCTGAAAAGGAAAATTTTGGGAAATCAAAAAAATATATAGGGAAAAGGGCAAATGTTGAGTTTGTGTCAGCAAATCCAACCGGTCCTTTAACCGTTGGGCATGGCAGAAATGCTGTATTCGGCGATACTATTTCAAATCTTTTGGAATGGGTTGGCTATTCAGTTGATCGAGAATATTATTTCAATAATGCCGGCAGGCAAATGCGAGTATTAGGTGATTCTGTAAGGCTTCGGTATTTGGAATTAATAGGAATAAAATCTGATTTTCCTGAAGATTATTACCAGGGCGAGTACATAAAAGAAATTGCAAAAAAAATTTTTATAGAATCCGGAGATAAATACTCCAATGAGCCGCCGGAAGGCATTTTCAAAGAAAAAGCAGAAAATGAAATATTTTTAGATATTAAAGGCACTCTGAAAAGACTTAATATCAATCATAATAGTTTTTTTAATGAAAATTCATTATATGAAGAAGGAAAAATTAAGGAAGTAATAGAAAATCTAACAGCGCAAAATCTTGTATATGAAAAAGACGGTGCTCTTTGGCTAAAGCTTACAGAATTAGGAAACGAACAAGATAAAGTAATCGTAAAATCTACCGGTGAACCCACGTATAGACTTCCGGATATAGCTTATCATATTACTAAATTTCAGAGAGGATACGATCTAATGATCGACATATTCGGCTCTGATCATAATGCAACTTATCCGGATGTAGTTGCAGGGTTGAAAGCCCTCGGATATGATCCATTAAAAGTAAAAGTATTAATTCACCAATTTGTTACGATAATGGAAAACGGGGAAGTAGTTAAAATGTCAACGCGGAAAGCTAATTATATCACAATTGATGAACTCATAGACGAAGTCGGCAGTGATGTTGTGAGATACTTTTTTAATATGAGAAACATTACTACCCACATGAATTTTGATCTTGCTCTTGCAAAAAAACAATCCGATGAAAATCCGGTATTTTATTTGCAGTATGCTCATGCAAGAATTGCTTCTATTCTTAAAATGATTGAAAAAGAAAACCTTGAATCTTCTTTGAGTGATTTGAATTTGTTGACTTCGACAGAAGAGATACAATTATTAAAGAAAATTCATCAATTTCAAGATGAAGTTCTATTAAGCGCAGAATATTTTGAGCCACACAGAATTAGTTCCTATCTCGAAGAGTTAGCCGCAGCATTTCATAAATTTTACACCTTCTGCAGAATTTTAGGTACAGAAAAGAAATTAGCTGAAGCCCGCATATCTCTTGCAATTGCAACCAAAATAGTAATTAGGAACGGACTTTCAATATTAGGAGTCAGCGCTCCTGAGAGAATGTAAAAATTAATAGGCAAGCGCAGCTGAAGCAGCATATATTTTGTTTGCACCATTATCAAGTAACAATTTCCCGCACTCTCGGATTGTTGCACCTGTGGTTATTACATCATCAATTAAAAGGATATTTTTATTTCTGATCTTTTCAATACTTTTAAGGGAGAAGGCATCTTTTATATTTTTCTCTCTCTCCTCAAAATCCATAGTTGTTTGTGATTGTGTATATCTCTTTCGCTTAATTGCCCTATTCTCAACCTTTATCTTTAGTTCTGATTCTAAACCTTTTGCTATGTATAATGATTGATTAAACCCTCTTTCAGCAAGTTTTAAATGATGAAGAGGAACCGGCATAATCAAATCAAGCTGCCAGTTTTCGGATTTTCTCTTAATCGATCTACCCAGGTTTTTCCCGATATATTTTCCGATTAAAAATTTTTGTCGATACTTAAGCTCATGTATAAGTCCTTGAATCGGTTTGTCTTTTTCAAAAAGATATAGTGAATGGAAGTCTGTAATAATAGCACTATCTCTAAATTTGTTGCCGAATGCTAATACTAATTGCTCTACAGAAACTTTTTTAATTTCTTTCAGACATTTATAGCAAACGACAACTTCGGTTGTTTCAAGTTTTTTTTTGCAAGCAGCACAAAAGCGAGGCAATATAAAATCAAAAACTTCTTTTAAAAAAACCAACTATAACATTCCCCATTTTTTCCTATAAAACCATTCAGTTCCAAATAAAATAATTGCAACAATCAGCATCCATGAATCGGACCAAAGATAAACTTCTTTAGTTTCCAATTTGATTTTTGATGAGTTTCTATCCAGCAATTTCAGATTTTGATATATATCATTATAATTTTTATTATAATAAAACTTCCCGCCGCTGTTGTTCGAAAGTAAATTTAAGAAATCATAATTCATTCGGGGGTTGATCATTTCAATATCAACCTCTCCAAGGTTGAAATTGCCATTATCACTTCCTATTATTTTGCCGTCTAAATTAGCTTCACCGGAAAATTTATAATCACCCGCAGTATTGGATTTAAATGAGCCAGTATATATGCCGTTGGCTATAGAATTAAGAACTAACTGTGAGCTGCTACTTCCTCCGGTTATTTCGACTTTTACATCGGCATCTGAAATTGGATTAAATGTTTGATCATAGACTTGTGCTGTAAAATCGACATTTTCCCCTAACGAATAAACTTTTTTACTTGTTTTAATAGTTACCTGTTTAAATTGATCTTTTGCATTTAGCCATTTAACACTACTTAAAATAAATCTATCGAATAAGTCAAGATTTTGAGGAGCGGTTCCGAGTTTCCATCTCCAAATATCTTTAGCTAAAATTGAAATTGATTTTTTATTGCCAAGTCTTCTCAATAGAATCAATGGTTTGTTAATCGGCACATTATTGACCTTTATACGGGAAAGAATTTCGCTTTCCGGTTTTGGTTTGAAATCAATATTAGGCTGATAAATAGGCGGTAAGTTATTCCAAGCTTTTATAATATTATCAGAATTATTTTGGAGAAGGGGATTGTTATCTTCACCGGAAGATATATCCGGCTGCACCTCAAGATAATCTGAATTAATATTGTTATAAGAAAATCCCAATTCTGATTGAAGTTCCTGTAAACGCTTGAAATCAACACCGCTTGATAAAACAATTAAAAAGGGTTTATCGTTTTGAGTTACTTCTGTTAATACTTTTCGGACCAATTCTTCGGGTGTATTTTTAGCAGGAAAACCTATTAGGATAAAAATATTTGCACTGTCGATTTCTTTTTGTGAGAAATCCTTCTCAAGAAATTGGTTTGCTGTTATTTGGATATAGGAATTTACTGTAAGATTCGTATCACTTAATAAAGTATTTCTTATAAATGATAAATCGACAGAAGGACTTCCCGATAATATTAGAATTTTAACTTTATTGCTAAGAATGTTTACATAAAAGATTTTTTTATTATTTGCGTAAGTAAACTCTCCTTTAGATTCCGATAATGTAACGGTAAGCTTTTTCTCTCCCCCGGTTTTTGGAGTGTAAGAAAAATTAACATTCTGGACACCCTCTCCGCTTAACAATACATTTTGTTTATCAACTTGATTACCATTTTCAAAAAGAGTTGCAACAATATTCTGATTAGCAAATCCTGTATTGGAAACTGTTGCAGAAATTGTAGTAGGAGAACCGGCATAGATTATATTATTGGAAAGGACATTTTTTATCCAAACATCATTTCTTGCAGTAGTATCGCCTAAACCTATCGTGAATATGGGTATTCCGAGCTTTACTGCCATACCTGAAGGATCATTACCGTCATTAATTACACCGTCACTTACAAGAACAATTGAAGCAATGTTATTTTCACCGGTGTTGATAGATGAAAAAACCTGAGAGATGTTTGTACTTCCTTCATTAAAGTTCAACTTTTGTAAACTGTCAAATTTCAATGAAGAAAGCTTAGAACCAAAAGTAAAAAGCTTAGAATTATTCACTAAATCATTTTGCTTTAAACCTAAGATAAATTCTTTTTCAGTAGACTCTCTATTACTGCCGTCGTTAATTTGAATCGACCTTGAATTATCCATAAATATTAAATTAATAGGTTCAATTATGTTTTTTTTTGTCAAAGTTAACACAGGCTCAAAAAAAAGAAATAAAAGAAGAGCTAATGCAGCAGTTCTCAATATAGATAAAGATACCTTTCGTACCGGTGAGATGTTAGGAATAGTATACTGATATACATAAAATGAATAACCTGCTAATAGAAATAGAAAGAGGAAAAAATACCAGGGTGAATGTGAAAAATTTAAGTTTATCTTTTCAAAGTTGAACATTAAAAGTGCATTTCTCCGTTTAATACAGTTACAGCTTCTCCTGATATATATAATTCGTTATTATATTTATCGTAAATAACACCGATTCTGCCTTTGCAATTTATAAAGTCTCCTTGTTCAAATTGAACAGAAATTATATTCTCATCGCTTTTTAATAATCCAAGTCGCAAAAGGATTAAGAGCAAAGGACCATTTGCCGACCCTGTAACAGGATCTTCATCAATTCCGTAGTATGGACCGAAGAATCTTAAATGTGCAAAACTTTCTGCATCAATTTTTTCAATAGTGAAGGGAACAGCCGCAGTAAAAAGTTTTCCTTTATCCGAAATCTCCAGTAATTCTTTATAATTTGGGTTCACTTTTGATAAAGCATTTAAAGATTGTATAGGAATATAAAGATATCCGTTTTCTAATATCGTTAATGGATAATTTTCATTAATATCATTTAACTCTAAACCAAGTGAGTTAATAATAGCTTTGCTATTTCCGTTATAATCTTTTGAATTATAAATAGGAACTTGCATAAAATATTTCCCGTTTTCCATTTTACATTTTAGAATTCCGGAAAGAGTTTCAAATGTAATTGAAGAGCCATTTTGAATTAAATTATTTTCATATAAGAAATGTAATGATGCAATTGTGGCATGACCGCAGAGTTCAACTTCCGTAGTAGGAGTAAACCATCTTAATCTAAAATTTGCCTTATCAGAATTAGTTAGAAAAGCTGTTTCCGATAGATTCATTTCTTTAGCTATATCCTGCATCTCCGAGGATACCAGACCTTCTCCGAATAACACTCCAGCAGGATTACCGCTAAAAGCTTTATTGGTAAACGCATCAATTTGTTTAATTTTAATGTTTTTTACCATTTAACATCTCTTCAATATTCCATGATTTCATTTTGTTATAAGTTTCATAATCGGTAAGGTCAAAATGTATTGGTGATACAGAAACATAGTTATTTTTTACGGCATGCTGATCAATAGACAATTCATTGTCAACTTCCATTAAATTTCCCGTTAACCAATAATAGTTTTTCCCTTGCGGATCTTTTCTTTCTTCATAAATATCATCCCATTTTGATTTGCCCTGGCGGGTTAAGACAATTCCTGATATTTCTTCTTCTTTTAAATCAGGTACATTTACATTAAGTAAAGTGCCGATCGGCAATCCCTCTTCAACAATCTTAAGAGCAAGCATTCTGGATATTTTCCCTGCAAATCTAAAATCTGTTGCAAAATGACTAGTTACGGAGACAGCCATTGAAGGGACATCCATTATAGCAGCTTCTCTAGCAGCTGAAACCGTTCCTGAATAAATTATATTAATAGCCGTATTTGAGCCGTGATTAATTCCGGAAACAACTAAATCAGGCGTCTGTTTCAATATATTTCGAATACCTATTTTCACGCAATCTGCGGGAGTTCCGCTAACGGCATAACCGAAAAATTTTCCATTCCTAAATGATTCAGTAACTCGCAGGGGTATTTGCATAGTAATTGCATGTCCTACAGCACTTTGCTCAATCAAAGGTGCAATAACAGTTACTTCGCCAATTTCTTTTAATGCTTCAGCAAGAGCAAAGATCCCGTTTGATTCAATTCCGTCATCATTACAGACCAATATTCTCAATTTATTTACCTCAAAATTTAACCATCCAATATAATATTTACGTCATACACTCTCAATTGAATTAGCAAGGTAAAAAGAATAAATTCAACCTATAATTTTAAATAATTATGAGATTTGGATATATGGAAAAAAATAGATTAGAGGCATTTAGTGATGGGGTAATTGCAATTATAATTACAATAATGGTTCTTGAATTAAAAACACCTATTGGAGATAATCCATCAGTTTTAAATCCTCTAATTCCGATTCTTTTAAGCTATATGCTTAGCTTTATTCATATAGGAATTTATTGGAACAATCATCATCACATGTTTCAGGTAGTAAAGCGAGTAAACGGGTCAGTCCTTTGGGCTAACCTGCATTTGCTGTTTTGGCTTTCCTTGGTTCCATTCGTTACCGGATGGATGGGGGAGAATCATTTTTCGAAATTTCCGGTTGCGTTATACGGGTTTATTTTATTAATGTCTGCTTTGGCTTATACCATACTTTCACATACATTAATAAAACATCATGGAAAAGATTCAGTAATAGCAACTGCTTTAGGTAAAGATTTTAAGGGAAAGATATCTCTGGGGTTATACATTTCGGCAGTAATAATAGCATTTTTAAATCCCTGGATAAGCCTTAGCTTTTATGTAATAGTCGCAGCTATTTGGATAGTTCCGGATAGGAGAATAGAGAAAGTTTTATAAAATGATAGAGTCAGTTAAAAATAAGATTGAAATATTTCGAGGTGATATTACAAAATTGAAAGTAGATGCAATTGTAAATGCCGCAAATTCAAGTCTGCTTGGAGGAGGAGGGGTTGACGGTGCAATCCACAATGCCGCCGGTCCTGGGCTTCTTGAATATTGCAGAAAGCTTAATGGCTGTCCGACCGGTGAAGCTAAAATTACTCCCGGTTTTAAACTTCAGGCAAAATATGTAATTCATACGGTTGGTCCAATATGGCGAGGCGGAAATCAAAATGAAGAAAAATTATTAGCAAGTTGTTACAAAAATTCACTTAAACTTGCAATTGAAAATGGAATAAAGACAATTGCTTTCCCTGCTATAAGTACAGGAATTTATGGATATCCGCTACTTGAAGCTTCCGAAATTGCTGTTAGAGTTGTAAATGACTTTCTTAAAAATTTTCGGGAAATTGAAAAAGTCATTTTCGTATGTTTTGATGAAAAGACTTACAAATTATATTGTAATATTTTATAAATACCGCTTAATTAATTTTACTTAATTTTTATTCCTCTCTATCGGTTCTATTGTAAACGGCAATTTAATTTTGTCCCATTTCATATAAACAACAGCAGAATTAGGGCTGCCATTTGGAGTGACTTTCATATTTTCAAAGGAATAGCTTAGCCATTCATGGTATATTGCTTGTCCGGGTGTAGCTGATAATCGAAGTGCATCCTGTGCTTCATTATATGTAAATGCTCCCCATTGATCTGCGATCTTATTGAAAATAATTGTCCAATCTTTTGTAGTAGGAATTATAAAGAATCCGTAAGAACCTGCCGGCAATCTCTTTCCGTTTATTTTAACATCTGTAGAAAAAGTGATTTTTGTTGCTTCATTTGCACCTGCACGCCAAACTTTATTATACGGTACCAATTCTCCCCAAATCTTTCTTCCTTTCACTCCCGGACGGCTATAAGAAATTGTTACATCTGTCAATCCTATAGTTTCTTCAATTGAAGCCCTGGGGCTAACTCTTACTTCTTTATTCCATGCAGGAATCTTTGAATCTTTTTGGGCTGTTTTTTTTGTTTGTTGAGCATTTATTGAAAATGCAAAAGTAAATAGAACCCCGATTGTTAAAAAGTAAATCCGGTATTTAATATTTAGGTGATGCATTAAATTCTCCGATGTTTAAGCAAAAATATGAGCTAATCTTTTAAAAATATTTAAGAAATAATTAATTAATGTTTGAGATTATAGACTTTAAGACTTCCGTCACTTTATCAATTTCTTATAGCCG
>JAJYOQ010000136.1 GCA_021796135.1 Bacteroidota bacterium | reverse complement strand
TATCTTTTACCATTTCCATTATTTACTTTAAACGGAATTTGGTTTTCGATGACAGTAAGATTTCCGCGTTTATCAGAGAGTGTAGTTAAATTAATTATATATGCCATTTAAGAACCTAAGAATTTTTTCTTATCAAAGATATTATAAACACCATTAAAATTTCTATAAACATACAAAATGGGAGTTTTCCAGCTATTAGGTTTATTTACTGCACCGTGAGGGTCAAATGTATTATCAATTGATAAAACTTTTTCTTTCAGTGTTTCAAGATATTTAATATACGGTTTATAAAAAATATCGGAAACTATTTGCGAAAGAGTTCTTCTGCCCAATTCTATTTCTCCGTTTTTAAAGAATCTTAAATAATGGAAATGGTAAAAGATAACATCAAACTTATTGCCGGTAGTTTTTTCAATACCGGTTATATTATTATTTTCTTGGACAAAATCATATTGTTGAATATTCCATGCTGCCAGTCCCCCTCCTAAATGCCTAAGGACATGGACTCCCTCAAACCTTTCTGTCCAATCATTCAAATAGAGCTGGTCCCCAAACTTGCCGTCTTCATATTTTGCATAGCACCATTCCAAACATCTTTCCCTCCACCAGCGTAAAGCTTTTAAACCCCGGTCATCATTTTTGAAAGTTATAAACTGAACACAATATTTACCGGCTTTCAAATCTTTATTATACTGTGGCGAGTACCGGTGTTCGGTGATTAAAATTGATTTGTCTCCAAGCTCATCGAAAATTGGTTTAGGGGTTGAATAGAAAAACATATCCGCATCAATATAAGTGCAGCTATCAACTTTATATTTTTCTAAGACATATAAAATAGTTGAAGAAGTACTTGTCCAGCAGTATTCAGCAATGGAGCGCGAAGGTTTTACTTTTAATAACTCTTCGTCTTCAAATTCAACTAAGGATATTAGGGTAACTTTAGGAAGGTTTAGGTCCTTTAATATATCATAGCATTTTTCATTGAAGGCAAAAATGTAAAGATGAAAATCGTTACAATGTGCATCCAAAGAATGGTACAATGCAAGTCCGCGTGTCAAATAATTGGTATCGAATAAAGTACAGAAATTATATGTCATTTTTCTTTTTTGCAAAAATTATATTGTCTAAATAAAGGTCATTGTTCTTTGGTAGAATTTTTGAAATAAATATACCTAGTATTGTGACAGGGGCAATTAAAAAAAGATTAACCAACAGTTTTACCGGCCTTCTCTTTAAGCTTGTTTTATACAAGTATGCATTTATAAGCTGAATTATTACCCTGAAATCGTTCAAGCTTTTTCTATGTTCTATAATCTCAAAGCCATTTTTCTCAAAGAGCGACTTTGCACCAAAAGAGGAATAGCGTGCAAAGTCGAAAGGCTGTTCATGTTCATCCCAAACAAAAGGAACTGTTAACAAAAGATTTCCACTGATTTTAAGAACCCGGTTTATTTCTGACAGAAAAAGATCAGGAGTGAATACATGTTCGAGCACTTGATTTGTTACTACAGAATCAAACTCATCATCTTCAAACGGGAATTTTTTACCGTCGTAATAAAAGTCTGCGCGTTTTTTTTCTGAATCTATTCCAGTATTAACTTCTAATCCTATATACTGACTGTGATTAAAATACTTTTCATATGGTTTAGTGCCGCATCCTACATCAAGAGTTTTACCAGTGATATTCGGCGCCAGGCTTCTTATGTGTTCAAGCAATCCTTTGCGAGCGATATAAAATGGGTTAGTAAACAATCCCAGAATACCCGGTTCAAACTGTTCCCTGATTATTATTGTTTTCAGTCTATTTAACATTTTCTTTAGCCAGTAAAAAAATTGAAATCTGCTGAAACAAGTTTGGGAATAAATACATAAGAAAATTTTTAATCCTATTATTTAATTTTAGGAATTTTCTCTCAATTATTTTCAATTCACCGGTTTCATTTACCAAGGCTTCAAAATCAGAAATCGAAAGCTGATGAATATGACCTGTATTATACCATTCATATCCGAATAACATCGGTCTGGGCATTCTTCCTTTAAGCAACACATCCAATCGGGTCTTATAAAATCTGAAATTTGGGAATGAAACAATTTGATAACCAAATATTCTTTTCATTTTTTGAGTAATACTTCAGGTTATATTACTATTTGAATTGTACCGTTACAAATAGCGTTATCCAACATATTATCACTAATTGTTTCTTTCACAAAATTGGTCACGTTAATTGCTTATTTTTATGATACATTTCCGCGAGAATAATTTCATCTAATTTCTGGGCCCTGATAGCAAAATTATGATCTTTCAAAACCCGCTGCTGTCCAGCTCTTGCAATTTTTTCCCTTTCAGTTGGATTTTCTAATAACCAATTTACTTTTTCAATGCATTCATCGATAGTCCTAAATGCAACAACCTCATTATCTATCTCAAATAACTCATTTAGATTTTTTTTCCAATCTGTAATAAGGCATGAACCAACGCCGGTTACTTCAAACAACCGCATATTGGCAGCAAAATCTCCTGCAACACCGCCGTGAATATTAAGCGTCATCTTTGAATTAGATATCTGACTAAACATTTCCAAACCATAAATTGGTTCTTTTGCAATAGCTTTTAGTTTCACAGAATACTTTGGATTACGGGGCAATTCATTTAACAATGCAACCTTTCTAAGTGTTTTGTTATTCATTACGTAATTTTGAAATCCAGTTTTTATTAAAATTTTAGAAAAAAGAAATGAACTTTGTTTAAGAAACAACAACAGGGGATTGTCTATTAAAATTTTAGAATAAAGTTCTAAATTGATTCCGGAATCCAACAGACTTTCAATAATTTTTGTTCTAAAGTTATGAAAATCATCGCTGGCAATTAAAGAGCCGATAAATAAAACATCAGAATGGGGCTCTGATCCGCCAAAATTTATTTTTTCAAGAATAGATTTTTCAAATGCATGCGGTAGAATATATGCCTTCAATCCGTAATTTTTAAATTGATTTGCAAATAATTGCGAACATGTAATCATATAATCAAAATTTTTATAGAGCATAAGCTGATCCTGCGTAAAGGGATTGCAACACCACCCAATGACATTTTTTATCGAGGGAACTTTAGTACGTAAAAAATCTATCCATGCTCCATTAAAGTTATTACTATCCTGGAAAAAAACAACATCCGGTTTAATTGCTTTAAGCTGTTCGATCAGCAGTTCTTTCCCATCAAGATCGATAGAATGTTCGTTTGCCCATGCATTTTGCAAAGATGTTGCATTATAAATTATCTCGTATGCATCGACACCTAATTGAGATAAATTAGTCTGGAAAAAATCTGCCCAACCGAATGAATCATACATTATTTTCTTATACTGTTCATCGTAAGAAAGATTAATAACATCCTTATTATTTGCATAAAAATATGACAAATAATCTCGATAGAAAGTTGTAATTTTTACGAAGCGATAACTCATAATTCTTTCTATTCTTGTTTCACTGTTTTGTAATGCTAACCAAACTTCATTACCTAATCAATAGGTGAAGCCTTTTAACCGTTTTTTGGAAAACCAGATCTATATCTTCGGAAACTTTGGACAACAACACGAGCGATATAAAAACCGAACCTATTATTATAGACCTCAACGCAATATCAATTAAAAAATGATTTTGAATATGTGGCAGAAAATAATTGATTCCAAAAGCTATTGCAAATACTGATAATGCTTTCAAAGTATTAAAAGTAAAAGGTTGAATATTCATATTGATAAATAAAATACTCGATCTAATAATATTAATTATAAAAACAGAAGATGCAGTAGCAATTGCTGCTCCAGTCATTCCAAGTTTAGGGATAAAAAACATATTTGCTAAAACTGCAATCACTCCATAAAACGGGAAAAGAGATAAATCAATTTTATAATACTTTGAGGATCCTATTATTTCTTGATTGACTCCCGTAAACATATCAAAAATTTTCCCTAAGCCGATAAAAAAAACAACCCATTTGCCTTGAGAATAAAGATTACCATGGGGAATTAATCTAAAAATATTATCTACATTAAACCATATTAAAAGGAAAATTATACCTCCGATGATTAATTGAGTGATCGAAGATTTTTTATAAAGAATATCTAGCTTTTTTATATCATTATCCTTGTTTGCTTCTGAAATTAGAGGAATTAAAACTTGTGACATTGACCTTTTGGGAATTTCAATAAAAGTCGCAATAAAAAAAGCTATCGTATAAACCCCCGTTATTTTCAAACCAGAATAAGCACTTAACATCAAGCTGTCTATGTTATTTATTACTACTCCGCTCGCATTTCCCATTAAAATAAAACCAGCAAAAACCAAAATACTTTTCAACAATGGGCTTTTAAATACTTCAAAATTTGGCTTTATAAAGAGATAATTTTGCGAATACGTATAGAAAATTAATATTATTAATATTACCCCGTAAAAAAACACTAACAAGAATATAAAATAATTATACTGAAACTTTGCAAAAAAGAATACTAATAAACTAATTGATAAAAAAATACGAGTAAGTACTTCCCTTGTAAAAATCGGTACCACTGGATTTTGTTGAATAACATTATATGACTCGAAAATGGTAGTTAACAACATTATTAAAGTGAACGGTATGAGTAGATAATAATAATTCAAAATGAGTGGAGAATTTTTTATGAAGGCGCTGAAGAATAACGATTTAAAATTTAAATACAGTGCGGTAAAAATTAGAAAACCTATCCCACCAATTATTAAAATAAAAAACAAGAATCCGTTGTGTCCCTTTCTTAAATTTTTGAAGTGGAAGAAATATTTATTAGGAATATTAGCAGCTCCAAGCAAAGCAAATGTAGAAAATAGAACCGAAACGTTTATTAAGGTTCTAACTAAACCAATTTGTTCTCCGGTTAAAATATAAGGGAAAAGCCAGAGAGTATTTATTATACCAAACCCGATTCCAAGGTAAGTAAGAATAACTGATTTAGCGCTTTGACGAACGACTATTCCCATATGTTCTCATTGTTTGGAAGGAAATGTTTTAAGATTTAGATCCTCATACTTATATTTTATTAGCTCATCTTCAATCATCATTTGAATAATATCATCAACAAAAAATTTTGACTGCCAATTTAATATTTTTTTTGCTTTTGATGGATCGCCAAGGCTATATGTTAAATCAGTTGGTCGGATTAAATTGTTATCATATTCAATATAATTCTCATATCGAAGGTCAAAATATTTAAATGCTTTTTGAACAAATTCTTCCAATGTGATGTTCTTACCAGTGGCAATAACAAAATCATCCGGCTTATCGTTTTGGAGAATTAAATACATCGCTTCAACATATTCAGGTGCCCATCCCCAGTCTCTTTTAATTAAAATATTTCCAAGTCTTAGTTTTTCTCCTGAACCTTTGGCTATTTGGCATACTGTCTCAATAATTTTTTTTGTAACAAACCTTTTGGGTCTTAATGGCGATTCGTGATTAAAAAGAATTCCGGAACACGCAAAAAGATTATAAGCTTCTCTATAATTTGACAACTGCCAGAAGGCTGCAGATTTAGCTACAGCATAAGGGCTTCTCGGTCTGAAGGGAGTTTCTTCGTTTGCTGATTTTCCATTCGTATCCCCAAAGCATTCACTTGAACATGCATTATAGAATTTAATTGATAGTTTATGAAAACGTAAAACTTCCAAAATGTTCAAAGTACCAATGCTTATACTTTCTAAAGTTTCGACAGGTTGAAGGAAAGAGAGACCCACCGAAGTTTGACCCGATAAATTGTAAATTTCCGTTGGTTGCACTTGCAAAATTGTTTGCATTACACTTCTAAAATCAATAAGTGACATAGAATGCAGTGTAATCTTATCAAAAATATTCAGTTTTTTAAGACCATGGAAATTGGAAAGGTCTGCATCCCTGGAAGTACCATGAACTTCATATCCTTTAGCTAAAAGATACCTAGCTAAATAAGTCCCATCCTGTCCAGAAATTCCAATTATTAAAGCTTTATTCATTACGTTTAATTATAAAAAATTTTCTTTTCTTTCAATACAAAATGTTGAAAATATGGTTGTAAATGTAATACATTTTAAATTCTTTTAAGCAATTTTTCTTAAAACAAAATAAGGGAAAGAAAAACGGATTCTCTATTTTTTATTAAATCGAAAACTTCTATAATTGACAGGTAATTTTGAAGATCTAATCACAACCTATAAAATTATCTCAACTTTTAATTTATTTTTTTAATTTTTATTTGGATGAATCTCATATACAACAAAAAAAATCTTTTAAAATAATAATGATTGATAATATTAAACCCTTAAGATATAAAATCCTATTTCTTGCAAGCTGGTTCCCAAATAGAACAAGCAGAGTTTTGGGTGTTTTTGTAAAAAAGAAAGCTCTTGCAATTTCACGGAGATGCAATGTTGCGGTTCTTTATGTTTCTGCAGATTCATCCATGAAAAATAAAAAATTTGAAATTGATTGCCGTGTTGAAGATGAATTATTAATAGTAAGGGTATACTTTAAATGTTTCTCCTCAGGTGTCCTAAAAAAGATTTTCTATAATTTTAGTTTTTTAATTGCTCATTATCTTGGCTGGAAAAGGATTAAGAAAGAATGGGGAAATCCAGATTTAATACACGTTAATGTAATTGACAGATCAGGCTATATCGCACTTATTTTAAAATACTGGAAAAAGATTAAATACGTTATAACCGAACATTCTACTCCAGATATAAATTATCTTCGTGGAATAACAAAAAAGACAAAAATCCCTTTGAAATTTTTGAAAGGTGTTGTCATAAAAAACAGCGAATTTATGAATGTTGACTCCCAATCTTCTTTGGAATATTATAAGAAAGTTGGATTTAAAGGAAATTTCGGAGTGATTAAAAACGTTGTCGAAATCAATCCCAAATTTTTGGTCGAAAATGATGGAAAAAATAAAAATAGTATTAAGAGAGCTGTTCATATTTCAATTTTAAATGAGAGAAAAAACGTATCAGATATTATCAGAGCATTTGACCACATTTGTAATAAATTAAATAGGAAGAATGTCGAATTCCATCTAATTGGCGAGGGTGAACAAAAAGAAAAATTGGAATCATTGGCAGAAGGATTTGGATTGCTGAATAAAAATATTTTTTTCCATGGATTTGTTGATGAAAATAAAAAATTGGAAATATTAACAAGCTCCGATTTCCACATTCTTAATAGCGATGAGGAGGGTTTCTCTGTGGTCACGGCTGAGTCTATCATGTATGGTGTTCCCGTAATTGCAACCAAATGTGGTGGTCCCGAAGACTTTGTCCCAAAGGAAGTCGGAATTTTAATTGAAAGAAGAAATCTTCAGCAATTAATAGATGCTATAATTTTTATGTTAGATAATTCTCAAAATTACAGCCCGGTATTACTTCAAGAATATGGGAAAAAGAATTTTAGTCCGGAAGTTATTTGTGAGAATACATATAATGTTTATAGACAAGCTCTAGTACAAAATTGAAAACCAGAGTCTATTAACTGACATTTTCCCTTTCCTCATTAACGAACAAGAGAACTGTGACAAAAAGAAGGAAACACTATTAAGTTCAAAGAGAACAGCAGGAAAAAGCCTTTCTAAAAATTATTTTATTCGATTTTTTATTTGAGTCGTGATGGTAATAATTTCATGACAATAAAAAGTAAAAATACTATCTTGAAATTGTTAAATTTAATTTCGAATAAAGCTTGGGTATTTCTGCTTTATACTTTTATGAGGATTGTGTGGAGGAAAGAATTGAACACCGAAGTTTTAGAAAAATAAGTTTAAGGCGACTTCCAAATAAATTTTACATCGATTTTTATTTTGAATTTAATTGAACGTAATTATAATTCTTTAACCTTCCCATTTTCATATTTATACTTTTTCCTAGACTTCTCGCAATATGCAATTCCGTTTTCGTCAAACTTCAATCTATTTCCTGCTTCACTTACCCAGCCTACTACTTTTCCCGGATTCCCAACTATCAATGCATAATCCGGAACATCTTTAGTTACTACTGTACCAGCTCCCAACATGGAATGCCTACCGATTGTGTGTCCGCATACTATTGTTGCGTTGGCTCCTATTGATGCACCCTCCTTCACCAGGGTCTTGATATAATATTGAGCGCCGACTTGAGGATATTTGCATTTCGGGTCCAAAATATTTGTGAAAACCATCGATGGTCCGCAGAAAACATAATCCTCTAATATTACGCCTTCGTATATCGAAACGTTGTTCTGTATCTTGCAAAAGTCTCCGATTGTAACATTGTTAGCAACATTAATATTCTGACCAAATACACAATTTTTTCCAATCTTAGATTTTTTTTGGATATGGCAGAAATGCCAGATCTTAGTCCCTTCTCCGATTTCACAAGGCTCATCTACGTAAGATGATTCATGTACAAAATAATTTTTTTTATTCTCCATTTTATTTTATTCCTAAAATCTTCTTGGCAAAAGGATGTAAAACGGTTTGTTTACTGGATATTTTTTCATTCCTAATTTTATAAACCAGTTCAACTGATGGACGAGCTGTTTCTAACCCGAATCCTCTTCCAACTAATGTTTCACTGTAAACTTTCGTATGAAGATCTGTAAAACCTTCGGTAAACTCAATCTCTTCATGATCAACTTTTATAGATCGAAATGTAGTTTTACCGTTCTTAGAAACTTCTTCGGGTAGATCATTCCGATCAGTAGATAGAAACCATTTCACATTTGCTCTTTCCAGTTCAATGTAACCTGACATTTTATCTGCTGAAGAATAATGGACTTCGATTCTTTCCATGTTACCGAAATACCACATCAATAAATCAAAAAAATGAATTCCGATATTTGTTGCTATACCGCCGCTCTTAGGTTGATCACCTTTCCATGAAAATTTATACCATGGTCCGCGTGAAGTAACATAAGTCAGAGTTACATCATGCTTCTTCGATTTTACTTGCTGTAATTTATTTTTCAATTCAATAAGTGAAGAATGAACTCTTAATTGAAGAATAGTATATACTTTACCAGCTGATTCATTTTCAAGTTCTTGAAGTGCATCAAGATTCCACGGATTAAGCACGAGTGGCTTTTCGCAAATTGCATTCGCACCTAATCGTAATGCTAATCTTATATGTGCATCGTGCAAATGATTAGGCGAACAAATGCTAAGATAATCAATCCTCTCGTCTGAAGACGTCCTTCTTAATTTTTCCAAGTGTCTGTCGAATCTTTCAAACTCAGTGAAGAAGGCAGCATTCGGAAAAAATTTATCAATTATCCCCACCGAATCATGCGGATCCATTGCTGCAATCAATCTATTACCTGTATCTTTAATCGCTTGAAGATGTCTCGGTGCAATATAACCGAGATCGGAA
>JAJYOQ010000135.1 GCA_021796135.1 Bacteroidota bacterium | reverse complement strand
TTATATGCATATATTCATTTCACATAGTCGACTTCAAAGATTTGAATAGTCCCAATAGCTTATACCAAAACCACTGTTCTATCAATTTCCATTCACAATCTTAATTCAAAAATAACATTTGGGTTGTTATCTGTCAAATCAACAAAACGAGATTTGCTTGCAATAAATCACTACTAATTGTTGAATGAAAGACGCTACTTCCTTGTCTATAGGTAGCTCCGACTGAAAAATTAGTTACCTCGCAACCTGGGGTAATGAGGCTTATAAGAACTTCATCTAAAAACCTTTTGTCCAAGATCGTTTCGCTCAGTAATGACATAATAACAAAGTTAAATTGCTTCCCTTTAATGAGCAAGAACAGTATTAATTATCAAAATATTTAAAAGGCTTTCATATTTTGGACTGTCATGTGAAATATAATTGATGTGCAACAAATACTCAACAAAAATATTAAATTAAGATAGAAAAAGATGAAAAATTGTAAAAAGAAATATTTTAAAATTCTATTCGTTTTCCAAAATAATTTGATTTTCAGGTCATCCCACTTGAACTATAACCATAGTCATATCATCATTCTGCTCAGCATTTCCCCTAAACTTCATTATTTCATCCCAGACTTTACTCATGATAATATTTACTTGCAAATTAGAATTACTTTTTAATACTTCGGATAATTTATCTTCTCCAAAAAGATCTGAAGATTCATTCATTGCTTCTGTAATACCATCGGAGAAAAAAGCAAAGATTTGTCCTTCTTTAAAAGAAACTTCTTCTTCGATTAAAGTATTTTCAAATATGACTCCTTTTTCTAGCCCTACTCCTATACCTTGAGTCCTGTATGCAATTACTTCATTATTTGAAACTTCAAGAAGAGGCATATGCCCTGCTCTGCAGAATTTAACAGTCCTGCTTATAGTATCAAATAAAGCAAGTGTTATTGTAACAAATGAATTTCTTTCAATACTCTTATAAAAATGTTGATTTAATTCGATCAGGATTTCTTTAGGGGTTTTTTCATTATTACATGAAAGCTGAATCATAGTCTGCAGCTTTGCCATGTATAATGAAGCAGCCAAACCTTTTCCTGAAACGTCACCTACTACAACAAAGATCTTTGAACCTGAAACCGGCAAAAGGTCGAAGTAATCTCCGCCAACCTGAAGAGCCGGGACCATTTCACCGCTTATGCTTAAACCTTTCATTGGCGGGATGCTTTTGGGCAGTAATCCTTGCTGAATCTTCCTCGCCAATTCCAAATCTATTTCCATTCTCAACTTCTCGGCTTCTGTTTGGTAAAGCCGGGCATTTTCAATGGCAATTGCTGCTTGATTGGCAGAAGCTGATAATAACTCCAAATCTTTTCCGGCAAATTGTGATCCGGAATGTTTTAATCCGAATAATAGTAATCCGATAATTTTTGATTTAATAATCATCGGAATAATAGTGTAAATATTATTATCATTAAGTATCGAAACTTCGTTAGGGAATATTTTAATAAAATCATCTTTATCAATTACTGGCTGATTTAAAATAGCAGACTTATTCGAAATAAAATTATCAATCAATTTTCCGCTTAGGGAAATGTCATTTTTATTAATACCGAAATTTTTAACGAGTTTGAAATTACCGGATATTTTATCTTTAATTAAAATTGCGAATTTATTAATCTTTAGAGCTTTTACATACGTTTCATTCATTAAATCTAAAATATTATCAAGCCCGACTATTGTGGGAACATCATTGCTAAATTTTATTAATACCTTTTGATAAGCAAATTGTTCTGGATAAAATCGAGCAGTAAGAAAATCCTGGAACCGCTCTTTTGTAGATTGAAAAACTAAAGCAAATATTATGAAAACAGCTCCTGCTATTGCAGTTTGAAATTGAGTGCCGATAGCCTGGCTGATACTTTGCCCAAGCACATATATTACTAAAAAATAAATAGCAGCAAGCCCTATCGTAGCAGCCCCATAAATTAAAGTGTTTTTAATTACTACGCTTACATCCATTAATTGATATTTGAATATTGAATAAGCAAATCCAATCGGGATAAGGATTATTAAAATTATAGGAGCATAATATTGAGGGGAATTAAAGACAGTATCAGAAATAGCCGGTGCAATTAATGAAGTATAAAATACAGCGGCAATAGCTATTGAATAGGAAATTAATATAAATAATATAGGTTTTTTCTCATTCTTATTTTTTAACCTTTTATAATTGATGAACAGAGAGATCAAAGCTATTAAATATACTGTATCTAAAATATTTGAGATATAAACAATAAAGATATTTGCATTTGCAATATTCTGCTGAATTGGGGATTTAATTATGTCAAAAAATAAGGTAAAAATTATTAAAGCTATTATAATTGGGACAAACATTATAAGCCTTCTGAACCATTTTCTCTCAGACAGTTTAAAAGGTTTTGGGAAAATCATAAAGAAAGAAAGCAGTAGAAAAGGTCTGAAACTAACTCCTATAGACCAGAGAATTCCTGTAATATAAGTGGAAGGCGGAACAGGAGTAATATTTTTTAGTATTGCACCCGTTAACAAAGAGATCAGTGAATGGAGGACACTTGCAATACTAAATGCATAGAAAATCTTTTGCGCTCTACCGGCAGGTTTCGCCATTAATACGACAAATCCAATTAGCATTTGAATAATTGCAAGAATAGTATCTGCCACTCCTGCGATCTCTATTAATTTCTTTACATAGACTTTCGCTGTAAATTGAGTGTTCCCTCTTTGTATAGTGTAAATAGCAAAATCACCGGATTTAACAGAGTTTAAAATTGTTTGCGCGATAGATGTATTTGCAACTTTATGATTATTGATTGCAATTAAATAATCGCCGTTTCGTATTCCGGCATTCCAGGTAACTCCGTCAACCTTAACATTTTCGATTTCAATTTCAGCAGGGACTTTAGCCGATTTTTTTTGTACCCATAAGCATTCATCATTAGACTGCACTTGGACGTAAACAACATTATAAAACTCATAAACCGCTGTTAAAAATAAAATTGCCGAAATTATAACAATTAATAGAGAAGCATTTTTTGCAAATAATTCTTTGATTCTTTTCATTTTTTTAACAAGTCAATTATTGGGAAAACAAATTATTTAAAATTATAGAATTTTAATGATTAGAATAGTTATATCGTCTGATTGAGACGTACCATCGGCAAATTTGCGAACTTCTTCTTTTATTTTATCAACCATTTCGGCAGAGGGTAAATCTGAATAGTCTAGACAAAGAGTCTCAAACCTTTCATCGGAGAATTCATCATCATTGATATTTTTAGCTTCTGTAACACCATCAGTGAAAAGTATTATAACATCATCTTTTTCAAGATTTATCGTCTCGGAGTCATAAGGTAGTATAGTCTTCATTACACCTAAAATTATTCCGCCCCTTTCCAGCTTGTGAATTTTTTTATTTCTAATTAGCAGCGGCGGATTATGACCGGCATTTACATACTCAAATTTCATATTTTTTTCATTTATCATTCCCCAAAAAAACGTAATAAACTTTCCGTCTGAAGTGTTGGAGGTTATTAGATCATTGATAACGCCGGTAGCTTCTGAAATATCCATCCCATGTTTACAAATTATTCTTAAAAATGCTTGTATATTTGCCATAAGCAAAGCAGCTGGAACTCCTTTACCTGAGACATCGCCTATAGCTATGCAGTAGCTGTTTTCATCAAGCGGGATAATATCATAATAATCACCGCCGACATGCTGAGATGAAAGATTAATAGCCGATATTTCAAATTTTTTAAACTTAGGGATAGAATGCGGAAGAAGATTCTTTTGAATTCCTCTGGCAATTTCCAATTCTTCCTCTAATTTTTGTTTTTCAAGCGCTTCTTTAAATAATCTCTGGTTTTCAATTGAAATAATAGCCAGGCTGCCGATTGAATATATAAATTCAACATCAGTTTCGCCAAACTCTTGATTAGTAATTCTTTTATCGAGAAAAATCAATCCTCTTGTTTCATTTTGCAATTGCATGGGGACGATTAATTCAACTCCTAGATTTATTAATGATGGATATTTCTCAATAATTTCAGATTTAGAAATTGGATTATTAATTGTATTTAGACTATAATTTTTTATTGAATGTTTCAGCTCGGTCTCATCATACTTTGACTCAAGAATTTTTATATCTCGATGTTCTAAAATAACTACGGCAAATTTAGATACAAGAAATTGACCAATCACTGAATATATCAGAAGCCGGGCAACTTTTGCAGACTCCGAAAACATTCCGAATTCTTTACTCAATTCAAATAATGAATTTAATCTGTGAATCCTCTTATCAAGATCACGATTTACATTTTTTAATTCATCAATCATAATTGAATTATGCACAGCAGAAGCGGCAATATTTAATATAGTCCTGAGAAACTCATTATCATCATCATTTAGAGGTTGTTTATTTAATCTTTCTCCAATGCAGAGGATTCCCATACATCCCTGTGCAGCATCAATCTTAAAAACCGAAGTAATCCGATTCTTGTTTAAATATTTTTTAAACTCTTTATTTTCAAGGTAATCATCACTTATTTTAATGACTGGAAAACTCTTTATGGCTTCTTCCGAAATTCCTTTAGACGAAGAAAGCTTTAATTGATTATCAATTTTAAGTGCAATTAACCCCTTTGTAATATAAAATTTTCCCATGCAGGTCAGAAGAATATTATTAAGGATAAAGTTTAAATCAAGACTTGAATTAATCAAGCGGCTAAATTCGACTAAAGCAGTTAAATTTCTTTTAATTCTTATATTTTCTATATCACTCATTAAGCTTTTTGATTATATGTTTTTTGAGAGAAGAACCTGATTATATTTACCCGGCACAGAGATATACTTTACTTCATCCATCAATGATTTCATTAAATACATACCTAATCCCCCGACACGATGCTGGATGTAATATTTTTGAAGATCCGGGTCCTGAATTGATTCCGGATTAAACGGCATTCCATGATCTATTATTATAACTGTGAATTTATCTGAAGCGAACTCAAGTTTTAATACAATTTCGCCTTCAGGAAAATTTTTATAAGCATGTTTTATTATATTAGTACAAGCTTCGTCAACAGCAAGAATAATATTATCGACAACTTTAGCAGGGATACCGGCTGACAAGGCTCCGTTTGAAACAAAGTTTCTGATATCTGTTAAGTTATCAGTTCTGCTTTTAACAATTAGTTCATTTGGCTCTATATGTAATTTTTTATTTTTCAAGGCTCTTTGACTCAATAAATTTATTTACTGCTTCCTCTTCGGTTTTATAAATTTCATATAGCAGCGGGAATCCTAAGAGGTCAAAAATATTATATACCTTTTCACTCATGCTCGATAATTTTATATCACCGTTATTTTCCCGTATCTTTTCAATATAAGCCATGAATACACCCAGCCCGGCACTACTTATATAATTTAGTTCGTTAAAATTTACAACGGTGCGGTACTTCCCCTTCTCTATTAAATTTGAGAAAGTATTTTCGAGAGTTGGTGCGGTATGCGCATCCAGATACCCTCTCAAATATATAATGCTTACTTCACCTACTTCTTTAGTTGAAGTGCTGAATTCTGCCATTCTTTATCTCCATAATTTTTGATTAATTGTTTCCATTTAAGGATTACTAGCGTTATATCATCATGTTGAGGATTGTTTTGAGAAAATAATGTGACTTCTTGGATAACCTTACTTGATATCATATCTGCGCTATCATTACAATTGTCAACAAGAATTTTCTCAAATCTAATACTGCCAAAATCTTCCAATTGTTTATTTTTGGCTTCTGTAATACCGTCGGTATAAAGGACAATAGTATCATTGTCTTTCAAATCAATTTTTAATTCTTCAAGAGTATCTGCAAAGTACTCACTAAAATTAAGTCCCAGTCCTAACCCGACCGGCTTCATATTTTCAGAATTATTATCTCTGATTAATAAAACCGGGCAATGTCCGGCGCGAGATATTCTTAAAGTTTCATTTTTTAAATTAATAAGTCCGTACGCAGCACTTACAAAACTTTTTCTGTCCAGTGTTCTTTTCAGGATTTCATTTGCTTTAATTAAAATTTCCTTTGGACTTTTAATAGTCTTAGAAAGTGATTCAAAAATTCCTTTTACTTCTGCCATTATGAATGCTGCTGAAATACCTTTACCGGAGACATCGGCAATCACGAAGCCAAAATTATCTTTATCGATTTCAAAAAAATCATAATAATCGCCGCCGACTTCAAATGCAGGGATAAACAAAGATGAAATATTTAACTGCTCATATTCAGGATATCTGGTAGGGAGGATTTTCCTTTGGACTTCGCGTGCTACATCTAATTCCTTTTCAAGTCGTTCTTTGATTATTGATTCTTCAAAAAGATGAGAATTTTCTAATGCAACTGAAGCATAATCTGCAAAAGTATCTAATGCATTTTTGTCTTCCTCGTCAAAAATGATATTATCCTTTTTTGCAGTGAAAATATATCCTTTAATTTCATTATGCATTCTTAATGGAGATATCGTCACTATTGAAAATGGTTCGCTAAGCTGCATTTTATTTTGGTATTTATCGAGGGGGAAAAATATTGTTTCGTTCAGATCAAATTTTATTTTGGCTTCTTTTGAAGCACTGGTTATTGACTCTGCATTTATAAATCCGATGTTTTTATTACCTAATAATTTTAGCTCGGAATTTTCTTTCCAGGCAATCCAAGAGGCATCAGCTCTATTTATCGTGTATGCTATCTCAGATATAGTATTAATTAAATCAGTAAAATCCAACACTTCAGTTATTAATTTGCTAAAATATTGAAGAGATGAGACTTCCTGGGCTTTTCTGTCAAATGCTTCTGCTGTGGGTATATGGAATAATGTTGTAAAAAATAGTACGCTAAAATAAACAGAGCCGTAGATCATGATTATTTTTAAAAATTGAGATAGCATCGGAGAGAATTGTAAAATAATTCGACTACTTTCATTTTCCTTGGAATTTCCGGCTAAGTTCATAAAAAAAAGAATTGCTATTACAATGGAAAGGAATAGCAGATTCTTTTTATCTTTTTTAACTATAAATGCAATCCATGAAATTTTTAGCGAATTGAAAATTATAAGCAAAATTGAAATTATAAAAAATGTATCCTGAACATAGACGAGTTCCGATGGGAGCAAGCTTGACAGAGATGATAAAATTATAAATACCAGCATAGTATTAAAATATGTCCTGATATTCCCTTTCTGTTTAAAGAAATAAAGTTCTCTAAATGCTAGTAATATAAATATGGATGCGCCTAGTAAAATATATCCATAAACAAAAGAAATAATTTTGGGAAAAATCCCATAACTAGTTTGACCCGGATTGTTAAATCCGATCAAACTTGCCACAGTTGAACCGGAAAATACAATCAAAAAGAAAATAACGGCAACCAGGATGCCAAGATTCATTACCAAAGAAAGAGGATTATTTTTTTTAAATTGAATCCATTTTATCATTACAAAGAACAAAGAAGCAGCTGAAATTCCGACTAAAATTTCATTTCCAATCGTTAGATAAGATGAGTTTGATATATCAATAAAAATTTTGAACAAAAATAATGCTAAAATTGTCACAATGAAAAATTGAACTCTTGCATTCATCTTTATTTTTGATATTACAAGTGACATAATTACATTTTAAATTATTTAGCTATTAAGAATTATTGCCTTATATTTCCAATAATTTTCCACCTATCTGAAATTAAAATACACTAAAAATTATCTTTTGTAAAGAATAGATTTATAAGCGGAATAAATAAAGGATAAAAGACAATAGTCCGGGACTACAAGTCAATTAGCAGTAAAATTGACGATTATTAAGCCCGTTGATGCTCAAATTTCAATTTGTTTTACTGTCTTTGGAGTAATTGACTTATTTGGGATTTGTTTCTGGAATTGCTGCATTTGTTTCTGAAATTGTTCAATTTGTCTTTGCACTTGCTGCAATTCCTGCTGTAATTCCTTTTGATTGTATGCGGTAGAATCGCTAAAGAAGAATTTCAAAATTTTATTTAGTGAGTCCGGGTTAGCAAATTTATAATTTTTAAAATTTTTGCTGTATAATTTATCGTACTTACGGTGTTCTAAACCAAAAGTAGAATCAAAGCCAAAAGATTTAAATTTAATACCGTTTGCGGAATCAGAATAAAAATATCTGTAATTAAAGTTTTTCCCTTTGTTCATTTCGGGAAAATTAAATGAGAATAACTTAAATAGATCTCCGGCTTTAGATAACTTTGTTGCAATACTGTCAAATCCGCGCATTGGGAATTGAGGTACTATCATATCGGGTACATGTATCCTATATGAATTACTATCCATATAAACTTTAAAGTTACCGCCGAAAGAAGGCAAATTATTAAGTTTTATTAGACTGGAATCAAACGGGAAATTAAAGACAAAATTGCTATTTCCTTTGCTCATCTTTTCCATTTGGTCATGGAATTTTTTCATTTCATTTTTATATTTTCTTTTATCAAAATAAAATGAATCAGAAAATATCGTGTCTGGAGTAATAAAAATATAATTATTATTATTTGCTGAGTTGACCTCATCGGCTAATCGAGGCATTGAGGCATTTGAATATAAGTTATAATCCCCTGCCGGGAAAATATTTTGCAATTTCCCATGATTTACTTTGGCAGCAAACGAAACCAAATCCGCTACAAGCGCCTTATTAAGGTTCCAAATATTTGGATTAATTGCAACAGTACTTTCTTCATTGACAAGTACTTGAGATTGAAGATTGTCTGCATACCGGGCAAGAATAGAATCGACTTGCTTCTCTTGGGTATTATTTAAGTTTAATCCCTTAATAAATTTATTTAGGTTATTCCCGGCAAATTTTTGTTTATTATTTGAAATTTCAAAATAATTACCGCCTTTGGTATTGGAACTTAAATATAGGTACTGTTGCTTTTTACTGTCCAATGGCAATTGGTGATAAAAAGCAAAATTGAAAATATCCTCATTAGTTAAATCAGCGACATACAGTAGTGGTTTTAAATTCTGTTTATAGAAGCCGGCAATATTTGACTTCTGTTTTTCCACTATATTATTTATAAGGTTAGGTCTAAATTTAAGGACAACCATAATTGTAAGACTAAGAGCAATTATAGCGGTAAGAGGATAAAATCTTTTAAATCTTAGATAAAACGGTTCTTTTATTTTGATAGATGCAGAAACACGAGTTTCAAAATAAGGGTTTTCTGTGATAACTTTTACTGAAGAAGAAGTTACTTTTTTTACTTTTTTAAAATAATCTAACTTTTCTCTCAAATCCGGTGAGGATTTAAGATCTTCTTCAATCTTACGTATTTCATGTTCTTCAATTTTTTCAATAT
>JAJYOQ010000134.1 GCA_021796135.1 Bacteroidota bacterium | reverse complement strand
TTATCACTTAAAGTAACTTCCGCATGAGTATGATTTGCTTTTTCATTTTGAAGACTCAAAAGATGTTAATCTAAAACAAAATAATATTTTCACTTTTACAACGGATAAAGCTTCGCTTTATTCACAAGTTTTATTTCCTGAGAATATCAAAATGACAACTATAGAAGGACCAATCAATTTTGGCATCCCTATAAGGAAACCGGGATATGTTCAAGTTAGTAATTCTAATAAAAGTATGGGGGAGAATTTTCTAACGATTCTTTATCCTGAAAAAGGGAATAAAGATATTTTAAATGTATCTAAGGATATAACAAAAATAAAAGGTGATAATTACATTGGTATTGAGGTTAAAATCAATAATCAAACAAATAAACTATTTTTTAGCACGGCTACAAGTAAAACCGGGAAGGTAAATATTAAAACTGAAGAAATTTCTACCGATGCCGAAATTGCGGAAGTTACTTTAAGTGATAATAAATTATTAAATTTTGCCGTTAATGATGCATCTAATTTTATTTACGATGGAAATAAATTATTTGAAACAAATGTGCCGGTGACAACGGCTGTAAAATTAAATCAAAAAACGGGTGAATGGGAAATCAGTTCAGATAAAAATGGTGAAATAAATATTTATTTATCGTCCGAGCCAAAAGAAATTATTCAAAACGGAAATAAACTTAACAGTTCAGAATATAAGAGTGAAGGGGAAAAATTAGTTATTCCTTTTTCAAAAGGAAATAATTTTATTAAAATAGGATATTAAAATGTTTCAAAAACAATCATTGTATAAAATAACAACAGAGGTATAAATGGATAAGATCAAATTTGGTATAATTGGACTTGGAATAATGGGACAGAACTATCTGGATATTTATAAAACTCAAAATCCTTATACGGAAATAGCTGCCGTATCAAATCGCTCTGCGGATAGATTAAACAGCGTTGCCGAAAAATTTGGGATACCGGAAAGTGATAGATACACTGATTATAAAAAAATTCTTGACAGGAAAGATATCGATGCAGTTGTAATTGCAACCCCGGATTTTGCTCATACACAAATGGTCCTTGATGCACTCTCTGCGGGCAAGCACGTTCTTGTTGAGAAACCTTTAACTATATCAACAAAAGAAGCTGACCAGATTGTGGAAGCTGTTAATAAAACAAATCTCAAGTTGCAAGTTTCTTATAACCATAGATGGCTATCTTCTTATTATGAAGCAAAGATGCAAATTCAAAGCGGCGAAATAGGGAAACCTTTATTAGCGTATGCTAGAAAAAATGATACAATTTTTGTTTCGACTGAAATGATAAATTGGGCTTCAAAAACAAATTCTACTTATTTTTTAAGCGCTCATGATGTTGATCTTGTCAGATGGTATTTTGATAGCGAGCCGGTTGAGGCAAGAGGTTATGGAATTAAAGAAGTTCTCGTAAAAAGAGGAATTGATACTTATGACCTTATTCAAGGACAGGTAAAATTTCAGAATGGAAGCATTGCTACTTTTGAATCTGGTTGGATTTATCCTAATACATTTCCAACTGTAGTTGATTCTTTTGTAGAAGTGATTGGCTCAAGCGGGCATATTCACCTTGACAGGAAATATGAATCTATTGAAGTAAGTAGTCCGAAGGGATTTTCTTATCCCAAAACATTTACATTCAAAAAAATGTTTGGGAAAATACATGGCTCGCTTAAAGGCTGTCTTGATGCTTTTGTGGATTGCATAATAAATGATACAGATCCGATTGTAAGCGCTTATGATGGAAGACAAGTTACCGCTGTTCTTGAGGCTATCGTAAAGTCAGCAGATAACGGTGGAGAAACAATAAAGATAAAATGAATTTTATAACAAAAGATTTATCGTTTTTTGATTGTAATTCTTTTATTGGGAGTCATCAAAATCCATATGTTGATTCCCCCTTCGAATTAAATATGCTTGAAGATACAACTAAAACATCCGGTTTGAAGGGAAGCCTTGTGTACCATTCAGCATCAGTTTTGTATGATGCTTCTTATGGGAATAAAAAATTAATTGAAGGGACAAAAAATAGATCCGATTTATATCTGGTTTGGGTCGCTATTCCCGAACTATGTAATTCCGAAAAAGAAGCTGAGCTGTTTTTTTCACAAATAATTGAGAACAAAATTTCTTCTATAAAAATTTTCCCTAGGTATCATAATTATAATGTATGTACCGGCGCATTAGATAAACTGCTGTCATTTTTAGATGAAGAAAAAATTTCTTTACTGGTAAATCAAGAAGAAATATCGTGGGATGAAATAACTTATATTCTAGGGAAATTTAAAAATATTCCGTTTCTGCTGCAAAACACCGGTTACCGAATGGAGCGTTTTATAATTCCTTTTTTCAATATGTATAAAAATTTTTATCTCGATATTTCGCGTTATCAAGCACATGGCGGAATTGAATATCTTTGCAGGCAATTTGGATCTGAACGTATTTTCTTTGGAAGCGGAATGCCATTATTTTCTCCTGAGCCAATTATGATGATGATAAATAATGCTAATATTTCAGTGGAAGAAAAACAAAATATTTCAAATAAAAATTTATTAAGGCTGTTAGATCGTGGTTAAAAGAGATATTGATATTATTGATATACATGCTCATTTGGGAAGCTATTTCCAATTTCCGATTAGACAAAATGAAATTAAAGAAATTATTGAAATAGCTGAATCGTATAGGATAAAAAAAATGTGTGTCAGCCATTTGATTGCTTTTTTGTATGATGCAAAAGAAGGTAACTCACTAACTCTTGGCGGAATCAATGATTTTAAAAAATTGTTTTTGTTTGGCGGAGTTATCGACCCACGATGGAGTGAAACTAAAATTGAAACTGAGTATTTAAATATCAATCCTAAAGTTTCAATGTGGAATGAACTCCATCCTGCGCTGCATCAATATCCCATTTCTGGTATCGGTTATAAAGTTATACTCGATCTAATTAAGAAAAACCCTAAACCTGTTCTTTTTCATACTGATGAAAGCGATCAGTATTCTAAGCCCGGACAGATCGATGAATTGGCAAAATTATATCCGGAAATTCCTTTTATTATTGGACACAGCGGCAATGTAATTGGAGGATTTGAGATTGCTGTAGAAATTGCAAAAAAATATGATAATGTTTTTCTTGACAGCACTTTCTCACGGAATTATTTTGGTCTGATGAAATGGATGATAAAAAAAGTCGGAGCTGAAAAAATTCTTTTCGGAAGCGATATGCCTTTCTTAAATGGTGCAGCTCAAATAGGGAAGCTGTACGAAGCCGGTATTACGGATAATGATAGACAAAAAATATTTCACGATAATGCTGCAAAGCTTTTACAAATTAAGGGCAGTTCTAAAAATTAATTTATAAGAAAAAGAAGAATATTCAATCTACTTTTTGAAAATCAAAATTGATTGATTTAATATTTATTGAATAGGATAAAATGAATAGATCGGAAATTGTAAAAAAAATAAAAGAACTCGGTGCAATTGCTGTTATTAGAATGAGCGATACTGAAAAATTAAAGAAAGTTGTTGAAGCTATTCATAACGGCGGTGTATCTGCAATAGAAATAACTATGACTACTCCAAATGCATTAAATGTGATAGAAGAGTTAAGTAAAGCTATGGGTGATGAGATCCTTATTGGAGTTGGTTCAGTTCTAAATATTTCAACTGCCGTAGATGCAATAAATGCCGGAGCTAAATATGTAGTAAGTCCGATTCTGAAAATCGAAATAATTATGGAGGTTCACAAATATGATTTACCGGTTTTGCCTGGCTGTTTTTCACCTACAGAAATTCAATTAGCTTATGAAAAAGGAGCAGATATTATAAAAGTCTTCCCGGCTGATGTTGTTGGTATGCCATTCTTTAAAGCGGTTAAAGCGCCGCTTCCACATTTAAATTTGATGCCAACCGGTGGTGTATCATTAACAAATGCCGGTGAATGGATAAAGTCCGGTGCGTGCGCTGTTGGTGTAGGTAGCGCTTTACTGGGGAAGAAAGCAATTGATGAAGAAAATTATTCTCAACTCACAGAGAATGCAAAAACATTAATTCATTCGATTAACTCGATAAAAAATTAAAAAGAAGTTTATGTCGGAAAAAGTAATAACCTTTGGAGAAATAATGCTTCGTTTATCAACTCCGGGATTTAGCCGGTTAATTCAATCACAAAACTTTGATGTTACCTACGGCGGCGGCGAAGCAAATGTTGCAGTTTCATTATCAAATTACGGATTAGAAAGTTATTTCGTAACAAAATTACCTAATCATGAAATCGGACAATCTGCAGTAAATCATTTACGACGTTTTGGCGTAAACACTGATTTTATTAATCGTGGCGGAAATAGAGTTGGAATTTATTTCCTTGAAACCGGTGCAAGCCAAAGAGCTTCAAAAGTAATTTATGATAGAGCCGGCTCGTCAATTTCAGAAATAAATAAAAGTGAAATTGATTGGCAAGAAATATTTAAACATGCTAACTGGTTCCACTGGACTGGAATAACACCTGCGTTAGGAAAAAATCTTCATCAATGTTTAATTGAAGCTTGTAAGTGTGCAAAAGATACTGGCGTAACAATAAGCTGCGATCTGAATTTTAGGGCTAAGCTTTGGACAGAAAAAGAAGCTCAATCTGTTATGATTCCATTAATGGAATATGTTGATATCTGTATTGCAAACGAAGAAGATTCTGAAAAAAGCTTAGGTGTTAAAATGAATAAATCTAATGTTGAGAAAGGCGAAATAGAAATTGATGAATATTTTGAGCTTGCAAAAAAGCTTAAATCAAAATTTGATTTTAACGTGGTTGCAATTACTTTAAGAGAAAGTTATTCTGCATCAAGAAATGGCTGGACTGCACTTCTATTAGACGATAAAAATTGCAAGGGTCCATACAGATCAAAGTTTTATGATATAAATATAGTTGATAGAGTTGGCGGAGGAGATTCTTTTGCAAGCGGATTAATATATGGATTATTGAGAAAGACAAACACAAAAGAAGCATTAGAGTTTGCAGTAGCCGCATCATGTTTAAAGCAAACAATTCCCGGTGATTTTAATTTGGTTTCTGTTGAAGAAGTTGAAAAGCTCTTAAAAGGAAGTGCTTCAGGAAGAGTCGAGCGATAAAGTGTTTTGAATTATAAAATTTCTTACTCAAAAATAATTAAAAAAAAAATGATTTTAGATAAATTTAAATTAAACGGAAAAACTGCTTTAGTAACAGGCTGCAAAAGAGGAATAGGTAAAGCTATGGCTGTCGGTTTAGCTGAAGCAGGAGCGGATATTATAGGTGTGAGTGCCACATTAGAATTAAAAGGAAGCGAAGTTGAAAAAGAAATTCAAAATCTTGGAAGAATATTTAAACCTTATCAATGTGATTTTTCCAAACGCGAGAGCTTATATGAATTTATTGAAAAAGTAAAATCCGAAAATGAAAATATTGATATACTAATTAATAATGCTGGAACAGTTTTACGCAAACCTGCAGAAGAACACCCGGATGAGTATTGGGATAAAGTAGTTGAAGTAAATTTAAGTTCACAATTTATTCTAACTAGAGAAATTGGTAAAGAAATGATTAAACGAGGTTATGGTAAAGTTGTTTTCACTGCTTCTCTCTTATCTTTTCAAGGTGGAATTACTGTGCCGGGATATGCTGCCAGTAAAGGCGGACTTAAAACATTAACTATGGCATTTGCTAATGAATGGGCAAGTAAGGGTGTAAATGTAAATGCAATTGCACCAGGCTACATCGCAACAGATAATACAGAAGCATTACGAAACGATTCTACAAGAAGCAGACAAATTTTTGAGAGAATTCCAGCTGGAAGATGGGGGGAACCTGAGGATTTTAAAGGGGTAGTTGTTTATTTATGTTCAGATGCATCTAATTATGTGAATGGAACAATATTAGTCGTTGATGGGGGATGGATGGGAAGATAATTTAAAATCCTATCAAAAGAAGAATTAATGATAAACTAATCTAGAATTAACATTTGGGGTTCAATGATGCAAATAATGCTATTCGGTTCCCCGGGCGTTGGGAAAGGCACTCAGGCGAAAATACTTTCCAATAAGTTAGACATTCCTCATATATCAACTGGCGATATTTTAAGACTGGCTGTTAGCGACAGAACTCCCCTTGGCTTAAGCGCTGAAAAAAAAATGAGCAAGGGGGAACTGGTTTCAGATGATATTATGTTTGAACTGATTAAAGAGGCGTTAGCCCAAGGCAAATGTAAAAACGGTTTTATCCTTGATGGATTTCCGCGAACTATCATCCAGGCTGTCAAGCTTCATGATATATTTGAACAGCTCAAAATTAAAAATGTTTGTTTGGTTATTATAACCGCTAATGAAGAAGAAATTGTAAGGCGATTGACAAATCGAAGAGCTTGCGGTATCTGCGGTAATATTTTTAATTGCAATGATATCAAAGATTCAAATATTTGTCCAACATGCGGGGCTGTGAATAGCTTTTATCAGCGGGATGATGATAAAGAAGATGTTATTAGGAATAGACTCAAAATATATAAGAACACGACGGAACCTGTTTTGAGTTATTATCAGACGAAAGGAAGCGAAATTTATATTGATGGGCTTGACTCAATTGATGAAGTTACAAATAATATTTTAACAGAATTAAAAAAAAACGGAAGCAAAAAGATTATTGCTTAGATTCCATTATTACCTTAAATGCCTTTCCTTCTTCTACCTCTTACTTCTAAATGAAATCCTATAATAGTCTAGTTAACATAATTGCTAGGATTTAATGAATGCCGTTTAAGAAAAAATTCAAAATGTTTGGTGGAAATAAAAAATATGGGGAAATGGCACCCATTACTTGCAATGCATAATTATGGAGACGGTGTAGTCTCCTGCTGGATGACCGGTGCAAGTCCTCATTGGGGAATTAATTTTATGAAGTGGAAAGAATATAATAAATTTTGGAAGCAGGTTTTTAATTTCGGGAAATAAAATATTACAACTCTTAAAAAGGAATCCTAATGACTGATCAAAAACTATCCGGTGAAGTTTATTATCCCTCGAAAGAAGTTATAAAAAAAACAAATGTGAAAAGTGATGAGCTTTATGATTATGCATCAAAAGATTTGGAAGGTTTTTGGGCTACAGAAGCAAAAAATCTTCATTGGTTTAAAAAATGGAATAAGATTTTAGATGATTCTAATAAACCTTTTTATAAATGGTTTGTTGGAGGTAAAACAAACATAGCCTACAATTGTTTAGATGTTCATATCAACACCCCTAGACGTAACAAGTTAGCTTTTATTTGGGAAGGAGAAAACGGTGACTTTAGAGCGCTGTCATACTTTGCATTATATCGTGAAACAAAAAAATTTGCTAATATTTTGAAAAGTTTGGGGGTTAAAAAAGGAGATAGGGTTACAATATACTTAGGGCGTATCCCCGAGCTAGCAATTGCAATGCTTGCTTGTGCAAGAATTGGTGCAATTCATTCTGTTGTTTACGGCGGTTTCTCAGTCGAATCTTTGCATGAAAGAATTGAAGACAGCCAATCTAAAGTTTTAATTGTTGCAGACGGTTCTTATCAAAGAGGAAAAGTTATTCAATTAAAACAAATTGCTGATGAAGCTTTAAAAAGAGCGGCAACAATTGAAAGCGTTTTAGTTATTAAGAGAACCGGACATGAAGTTAACATGGAACCCGGAAGAGATTTTTGGTATCATGAATTAGTAAATATGCCTATAACAAATAGTTCGAATGAAGCAGAAAAAATGGATGCTGAGGATACTCTTTTTATTCTTTATACGTCAGGGACAACCGGAAAACCGAAAGCTATTCTTCATACTCATGGCGGTTATATGGTTGGCGTTTATACAACTTTAAAATATGTTTTTGATATTCATGAAGAAGATAGATATTGGTGTGCCGCTGATCCGGGATGGATCACCGGGCACAGTTACATTGTATATGGGCCATTATTAAACGGAACTACATCATTTATGTATGAAGGTGTGCCAACACATCCATATCCGGACCGTTGGTGGCAAATGATTGAGAAGTATGGAATAAATATTTTATATACAGCGCCAACCGCCATTAGAGGTTTAATGCGCTTTGGAGATGCTTGGCCAAACAGACATGATCTTTCTTCTTTGCGTTTATTAGGAAGTGTGGGTGAGCCAATAAATCCTGAGGCTTGGAAGTGGTATCATAAAGTGATTGGAAATGAAAAATGTCCAATTATGGACACCTGGTGGCAGACTGAAACCGGAATGTTTATGATAACTCCAATGCCTTGCACTCCATTAAAACCCGGCTCTGGAACTAAACCTTTTCCAGGTTTAGTAATGGATATTGTAAATGAAAATGGAAATTCAATGGGTCCAAATGAAGAAGGTTATCTTGTAATAAAAACTCCCTGGCCGGCTATGATTAGAACAATTTATAAAGATGATGAAAAATATGTAAATCAGTATTGGAAAAAATTTGATGGTATGTATGTCACAGGTGACTCTGCAAAAATAGATGAAGATGGTTATTATTGGGTTATAGGAAGAGTTGATGATGTAATTAAAGTTTCTGGATATAGATTAGGAAGTGCTGAAATTGAAAGCGCATTAGTAAGTCATCATGCTGTAGCAGAGGCTGCCGCAATCGGTTTGCCGCATGAAGTAAAAGGAAATGTAATTCATGCGTTTGTTATTTTACGGAATGGTGTTGAAAGAAGTGATAATCTTTTAGAAGAATTGCGTCAGCATGTTGGACATGAAGTTGGACCAATTGCAAAACCTGAAAAAATTGAATTTGTAGATTCTCTACCTAAAACCAGAAGCGGCAAAATTATGAGAAGGGTTTTGAAAGCTAAAGCATTGGGAGAAGATCCTGGAAACCTTTCTACTCTTGAACAATAAAATTAATTTAAAATTCTTCATGACTTTATGCAATATTTGTGATTATCATTGTGAATATTGTGTGAAATTTTATTTAACTATAATTTCTTTATACAATATTGGCTTTCTATTAACAACTTGCTCAATTATTCTTTCGAACAATAAACCGCTGGCTTTTTTTTCTCTTCGATTGTAGCGAAATATAAATTCATCAAGATAGCACTGCAAATAACTTTCCGAGGTATAGTTCTGATGTGTATCTAATAGCCATCTCTTTAATAAAGATGCTACTTGATGCACATGCGGTAAAAGATATTCTGTATTTTTTAATGCTTTCTTAGATTCTATTTGATTCCCAGGATAATACATACTGATAAATATATAAGCTTACCAGCAAATAGTATATACCATACTTATTTTTAATCAATTTTTAAGGACACACCCCGTATGAATTCTTCCATGAATCATTACAAGGAACCGGGTCCAATATTAGACAAAGAAAATCCGTTCGAATCGATGATGGAAAGATTTGAAATTGCTGCAAAAATTATCGGTTTGGATCAAGGGATATACAATTATCTTAAAGCTCCTACAAAACAAGTAATTACTTC
>JAJYOQ010000133.1 GCA_021796135.1 Bacteroidota bacterium | reverse complement strand
GGGCGTGTTAATTATGCAAACGAACATTACTTTAGGATACTTATATCTTCTTTCAAGAAGAGGATTAATAGTTACTGTTAAAATCATTTTTGGTTAATAATAATTACTTGATTGAAATTATCTTCTGAATCGATAAAGATCTCCTGGCATAGGAGTAATTAGTCTGTAATCTCCAAAACCGGTTGCATCCACAAATACGAAACTTGCATCAACGTTGTAATATTCCCAAACTTCAAATGGCTTTGAATCAATATTAAATGGATGTCTGTCAACGTTATTTGGAGGTCCTAATAAAATAAAAACCATTCCCATGTCGGTTTTCCATCCCTCGTAATATCGCGAAAAATGTTCGTTTGCATAATTAACACGCCCGTAATATTCATCGAAAATATTATCATCATCATCGCTGTTCAAAGAGGAATTTATTTCCTTCCAAACTGTAATAAATCTCTTCAATTTTTCTTCCTTACTTTTGCCGTCTTTAATATAATTTATTTGAGTAGTTGAAGCTATATAAACAAGCTGATCAATTGCGTTTTTTAAATCTTTAGCAGAATTCGGTAATCCAAACCATTGAGAAAAGAACGGTCTTTCAATTTTCGTAATTAATTTGTTTTCGGAATTCTTAATGCTGACATCGAGTTTATAATTACCAACGCTGAAACTGCTGTCCCTAATAGTATAAAATATTTGAGTTCTCCCGGAATCAATATTTCTTGAGGTCTCTTCTTTAAATATTATTTTGTCTCTATCATTTAGTATTTGATAACTAATTTTTACCGGTTCAGTTTTATCTGAGTATATTTCGTAAAAAATAGGAAGACCATTCTGCAGTGCAGTAACATTACCTGAAACATTCGGTTTAATTAAATCCTTTTCGACGTCCTTTGTCCGATTATTCATAATCATAATATCACTAATAACCTGTTTACCCGATAAATCCCGAACAGGATATTTAATTTCATAAGGATATTCCGCTTTAGAATTATTATCATAAAAAGAAGTGCGAATAAAATATTTCCCGGGTTTTAAGTCAAATGATTTAAAGTCTAAATTGTAATTCTGCGGTAATTTAGTTTCGCTTAGTACCTTGCAGTATAATTTATCTAACCATGATTTTTCTATGATTAATTTATCTTTATCTTGATTAAAAACTGATATTGTAATAGTAAAGTTTCCTATAAAACCGGTGTCAGTTTTGACGAATTCTATTGTAGTATATGGTATTTGTATATATGCATCTACACGGGTTAATTTCGGTTTGCCGGAAGAGAAGTTGAGGAAATTTTCAAAAAATTTGACACTATTATCTTGAGATGTTTGTCCGTCTGAATTCTCGATTTGTGAATAAATTCTTGAAATGTTTATCAATAAAAAGAAAATTAGAAAAAACTTTTTCATATTTAAATTTATATTTAATCGGTAAAACGTCCGAATATATCATAATCATTATAATCAAAAATCTCAACAGTATAAAAATTACCCAATGAAATTTCTTTATTATCAATAGGTATTAATATTTCTCCGTCAACTTCCGGAGCATCCCTATATGATCGGGCAACAAAAAATTCGCCTTCTTTACTTTCTACCAAAACTTTGATCTTTTTTCCCATAAAAGACTTATTAATATCTAAAGAAATATCTTTCTGAATCTCCATTAATATTTCTTTTCTTCTTTGTTTTTCCTTTTCTGTTATTGGGTCTCCTAAAATAAAGCTTGAAGTATTTTCTTCAACTGAAAATGTAAAAACGCCGATTCGGTCGAACCTTATTTGTTTGATAAAATCACAAAGTTCTTCAAAATCATTTTTTGACTCATTCGGATAACCCACAATGAAGGTTGTCCTAATAGTAACTTCCGGTATTCTTTCCCTTAGTTTTAACAGTAATTCTTTTGTGCGTCTTGATGTAACACCTCTTCTCATAGATTTCAAAACATTATCAGATATATGCTGAAGAGGGATATCAATATATTTACAAATTTTGGAATTTGTAGCTATTTCTTCAATGACTTCGTCTTGAAAATTTGAAGGATAAGCATACATTAGTCTAATCCATTCGACTCCGGGAACTTTACTAAGCTCGGATAAAAGTCTTGACAACGAAGGAGCGCCATATAAATCTTTGCCATAGTCTGTAGTGTCTTGAGCAATAATTATAATTTCTTTCGCTCCCTTACGTGTAAGGAATTCAGTTTCCTTAATAAGATTATCAATAGGTATTGATTTATGGCTGCCTCGCATAAGAGGAATTGCACAAAAGGAGCATGGATGGTCACAGCCTTCGGATATTTTCAAATAGGCAGTATGAGTCGGTGTTGTTAAAATCCTTTCCCCAAGTAATTCATATTTTAATTCGCCGCCCAGTTCTTTAAGGATTTCTTCATATTTTTCAGTGCCAAAAAAAGCATCGACATCCTCAATTTCTTTTTTAAGTTCATCTTCATATCTCTCTGATAGACAACCGGCAACAATTACTTTATTAAGCTTGCCTTTTTTCTTTAAAGCAAGTGCATTTAATATAGTATTTATTGATTCTTCTTTAGCCGCTTCAATAAAACCGCAAGTATTTATGATAACAGTTCCGGCATTGTTCGGATCATTAGTAAGAATCAAATTATTCAACTTAATCTGATTCATCAATCTTTCAGAATCAACTGTATTTTTTGAACAGCCGAGCGTAATTACATTAATTTTATTGTTTTTTGTCATTCTAAAAATTAATTAGCAAAATATTTAAGAGTGAGTAATATAACCGGTGCTGAAAAAAGCAGAGAATCAAATCTATCAAATACTCCGCCGTGACCCGGAATTAAACCGGATGAATCCTTAAAACCTGCATCGCGTTTAAATAACGATTCTACAAAGTCGCCGAATTGTCCGATAACTCCGATTATAACTCCGATTACAATTATTTCGGAAAGAGGTAAAAAAGTTAATACAAAGATATGAGCTAAAATCATAGATAGAATAGCAAACACAAAGCCAAAAATTGATCCTTCCCAGCTTTTTTTAGGGCTTATACGCGGAAAAATTTTATGCTTACCTAAAGCTGTGCCTCCAAAAAATGCAGCTGAATCACAGATCCAAATCGTTGCTAGAATTGAAATTATTAAATAACCGCCGCGAATATATAGCAGTTGATTTGTAGAATATAATTCTCTTATTGCAAGTATCGAAGATGAAAATAATCCGATATAAAATATCCCAAGAAAAGTAGCACCAATATTTAAAATTGCCGAACCATTGTTTCGAAACAATTCAAATAATGAAATTATAATTACTATAGCTATAAAGAAATCAAAGTAATTTATAAATGGATTTAATTGGTTAAGAAGGATAAGAAAAATGATTATTTCGCCGATTAAAACATTGATTTTTGCGTTTTTAGCTTTTGCTAGAGAAGAAAATTCGTAAAAGGAGGGGAGAGCAATCCCCAAAACTAAAATAAAGAAAAATATTTTTCCGAAATAGGAAGCAGATAAAATAATAGGAATAGAAACAACCGATACTAAAATTCTTTTAGTGGTATTGCCTAATTTCATCTTTATTCCAAATCCTCATCGCCGGAACTCTTTTTCAATTGTTGAATAAAATTTAGTGCTGCCTGAACATCTTTTTTGTTTACAAGAAGTTTAACTATTGATAAGTCTCCCACAGCTGGGAAGTTTCTATCAGCCTGAGAGAGTATAGCTGAAGCAATACCCGCTCCTTCAAGATTATCTCTAATCATTTCAACTTCGTATTCATAATTAGATGTATAGACAACCTCCCAATTCTTTTCTGTCCATTCTTCCGGTTTTATAAAATACTCTTCATCAACAAGAGCGCTGCCGCAATCTGGGCAAATTGTAATCCCATCTTCATATTCAAAATCGCATTTCGGACATATTGCCATAAAACCTCCTAATCGGATTTTGCTTTCGCATAATATTTATTTATTAAAAATATGACCACGCCGAAAAGAATAATAAGAGTAATTAAGATCAAAAGTGATGAATTTAAGTCGAAATTTTTATTTACGGAATTATTCAGCACGTCATCTTCACCAAAGATAAAATAAAAAATAACGGCAGTAAAGTTATTAAAAAAGTGAAGTGACATCGGAACAAATATAGATTTGCTCATATAAGCCGCATAACCGAAGTAAAATCCGAGCATAATTAAAGGTAATAAGCCATAAGGATTAAAATGATATACTCCGAAGAATACCGCTGTTATTAAAGCAGCCCATACTGGTTTAAGCTTGAATTCGAAACTTCTTTGAATAAAACCTCTGAACATCACCTCTTCACATAGTGCCGGAACTATTGAAACCACAATGATGACTATTATGCCGCTAAAAATTGAATGGACTGAAAGTAAATCTCCGTATGATTTGTCCATTAAGTCATTTAGTTTATCAAGAGCATTTTTAATATAGTGAACAAATTGAAATGTATGAGACCATTGATTAATAAAATAGGTTTGAATAGACAAATAATATTGAAGTAAAGGGGTCAGAATAACAATTCCCAATGTGAACAGAAGAATTTCCTCCCAACGGGGAAACCGAAACCTGATAATTTCCGAAACATCTTCATAGAACCATTTTGAAAACACTAAAGCCGGCAGAAGGATAAATAAAATTTGTCCTGCCATAGTCATTAATCTTAAGCCCTGAACAGAAGAATTTTTTAAGTCGAAACCAAAAATTGCAAGTGTCAACAACCCGCCGAGAACCTGATAAAGAAAAAATCCTCCAAAAAGCCCTATAAAAGCAGCTGAAATTGGTGAGATGCGAGGGTGAATTTTTCTTAAAGACGGATCAAGGAATTCGTCAGAATTATTTTCCGGAGTTTCGTTATTTAAATCAGTCATAAATTCTTTAAATAATTTTAATTAACTTTTGATGTAATAGGACCTGCCAAGCCCTCATAGCTAGTTAAATCTGCATCAATAGAGCCAATGACAACTTTTGTCTTCACCTTTATAGGGATTTTTAGGTTATCATCACTAAGCCAGACAAATATGCTGCCTTCACTTTTAAATAGACCGCCTTTTTGCACTATGGGTTCTACTAGAATACAGTTAAAAGTACCTGCAGTTACAGTAACTCTTTCTTTTCCGAGATATTTTACATCTAAGTTATAGACGGAATCCTTGTAAAAGTTTTTAAGATGGATAAAGTCATTTACCTTCAATTTTGAATAGTCAAAAGTTCTTGCGTAATAAAAAGCAGAAACTATATCATTAACATATTTTGGTATTTTGTATTCACCGCCTGTTGTTTTTGCTTTACCGTTACGCTGATCAAAAAAAGCTGAAAAATCACGGCTATATCCGCCTTCGCGAATATGTTGTTCAAACCGCCAGGGAAATAATCCCTCAACATCCATATAAGTTTCGTAATGATCACGCACTTTATAAATCCAATCGAAACTAGGCACTGAATTAACATCAAAAGTTATATTATAAACTTCGCGTCCGCTTATTCTCTTTATTCTTGGAATTGCCATTGTCGCAATACCTGCGGTGACAAAGCCATATTTTACAGCGAAAGTTAACTTTTCACCGGTAGTAAAGGCATTATTTTGTAATTTACGAAACTTATCACCAGCAAAAACAGAATTTACTGAACAAAAATTCAAAATGATTAATATTGCAACAAAGCTTATAAAATTAAAATATTTACGCATTATTTTCTCCGTTTTTAACGATAGACTCAAAAATATTAAAAATATTAGCAAAAACATCTGCCATATTTATAGAAGACATACAATTCAGTTTATTGCATTTTCTTAAAGTACAAGAATAACAATTAATTTCTGGTTCAAAAACCAAACTTTTATCGGAATATGGACCCCATCTTTTTGCGGAACAAGCCAAAATTTTAGGATAAAATCCTATAACATACTTATTTAAGGCAGTAGCTATATGTAATGGGCCGGTTGAATTTGATATAAAAATATCAGATTCATTTATTATTGACGTCAGTTGCCTAAGACTCAATTCGCCTGCAAAAGTTTTTATTTTGTCCGATATGATTAAATCGTTACATAGACCTTTCTCAGCCACGTTTCCGGTTATAATAACATGAGCGTCCAATTTTGAAGTAATTAGATTAATCAGTTCCTTAAATTTTTCTTTTGGTAAATCAACTGAGCTATTTCCGCTTCCAGGGTGAATTATTATAATAGGTTTATCTTTTTTAATTTCCTTACTTAATAAAAATTGTTTAGCTTCGTTTTTGTCTAAATCGGTTAACGGCAAATTAAATGAAACATGAGACGGAGAAATTTCTTCAAAAATATTTAATTCTTTTAATAAATCTACATTAAATTCTGCTTCATGTTTAGATGCATATTTTCTGTGAACAAACACTTTCCTATTAAATAAAAATGAATACCAGCGGAAGCCTGTTCCGATTCTTTCCGAAATTCCTGAAAAAAAAATTATAAGTGCTATTAAGAAATTCGGATAAGAAATAATAGTATAATCGAAATTATACTTTGAAATAATTTTTAAATTTGAGAAGAAAAAAGGTTTGCCTCTGGATTCTTTAAGAGTAATTACATCATCGATATATTTATGTCCTTTTATAAGGTCCTTTGTATAATCACGAACAAGATAAGTGATTTTACAATCAGGGAAATGATTTTTTATAATTCCCGCCAAGGGTAATGACAAAACAACATCGCCAATTCTATCGGTTCTGACAATTAATAAATTTTTTGGATTAATCATTTCTTAGAAACATATGGATTATTTTTAATATAATAACGCCATTTTAGATCCACTGATTTCTTTATTCCGATTCGTTTTGTAATAATTATTTCTTCTTCTTTTAATTTAGGCATATCGATAATAAAAATATTACCATTGGTTAAATCAATTCCGTAGTGTTCTTTTGAAATTCCAAATGCCTTGCAAATTTTTCCGGGTCCATTCGTTAAATTTAATTTTTCCTTTTCACTTATCAGACCTCCGAAACGGTTGACTGCCATTTCATCTAATCCATCAATTGGTTCTAAAGCTCTGATTAATACTGCTGTACCTTTACCCATTTTTCCTGTAACAACATTGCAGCAATAATGAGCCCCATAAGTGAAATAAACATATAAATACCCCCCTTCATTAAACATTATTTTATTTCTTTCGGTTTTCCCGATGAATGTATGTGATGCCTCATCGATTTCCCCGTCATAAGCTTCGACCTCAACAATCCTGCCCGAAAGAATTGATCTGCCGTCCATCTTTACAAAAATTTTACCAAGTAATTCTTTTGCTACAATTTGTAAATCACGAGTATAAAAATTACGCTTTAATTTTTTTACTAAAAAATCCGGATTCATTTCTTTTACTTGGTGAAGTTAAACTAATTATGAGTTTAATTCTTTATTAAGTTCATCAATTCTTTTGAGGTAGGCGTTTGTATTATGAGGATTTTTCTTAATTAATTTTTTATAAACATCTATAGCCTCTTTCAGTTCTCCCTGTGCAACGTAAATTTTTGCTAAGGTTTCTGATACAATCATAAACTCTTCCTGCAAGCCGTCTATTACAGAATTCACCGGTTCCTTAGTATTTATCGGCTGACTAATTTTAGCAGAAGATATTTCTTTTGCAATTTGTTCTAACCGATCATCCACAGATTCGTCTTTTGGTACAAATGGACTGTCCTCATCTTGCGTTTCGAAAAGATTTTCCTGCATAATTTCAGGTTCGGTTTTATTATTAAAAAATGAACTTCTTGAATTTGATTCAAAAAAGGATCTTTGTTTCCTAATTGTGTCTATTTCCTTGAAATAATAATCATAACTTTTTTGTGAATGAATTAGATCTGAACCGATTTTAATTTCTTTAATTGCTTGGTTATAATTACCGACAAGAGCAAAGGATTTACCTAATAGGAAATATGCAGCAGAATATTTTGGAAAGAATTTAATGCCTGATTGAAGAATCTCAATCGCTTTTTCGAGGTTATTATTTTCAATCTCCGTATTTGCGGCATGCACAAATAACGGAGATTTTTTATTATACTCGTATATTAAGTTTACTTTTTCATTGAATATTTCTGACGGCGATTTAGCCACAGTATTCTTTCTATGCTTTAGAAAAAGAGTGTCTAATAGAAGTCACTGAAACAAATGAAAAACCAAGGAAAAATAAAATTTGAAAAGGTAATGCTGCAAGTTCAAAGAAATAAATGGAGGCAACAATACCTACTAAACAGTATATAGCCATTATTAATTCAACTATTACCGACATACCGAGTTTCTTACTTGTATATTTTTTCCCGATCCATGAATCGTTATTTGAAACAACTTTGAACTTAGGAGTTCTGACAAATTCACTTTTCCTGTTCAGCAAGCCTTCAAAAACAGCTCTTGAATTATTAACGGCAAAACCCATACTTCCAGCCATAAAGAGAGGGAAGAGAACAATTTTTTTTCTCCAATCATTTCTTATATCTCTCTGTGAATAAAGATAAAACATAAATGAACTGACAAATGCTAATACAAACAATGACATAACGGCAAAATATGCTTCATGAGGTCCGCTATTTTTAATAAAGATCAAAGGAACATTCAAAATTGCCGCAAGAAGAATAAAAGGGAAAACAATATTATTTGTAAGATGGAAAGTAGATTGTAGTTTTACACGGAGAGGAATCTTTGATCTCCAAACTAAAGGTAATATTTTCTTAGCTGTTTCAATAGCGCCTTTTGTCCATCTGAATTGCTGATTTTTCAGAGCATTTATTTCTGACGGTAGCTCAGCCGGAGATGTAAAGTCTTTTAGAAATACAAATTGCCAGCCGTTTAATTGAGCACGATAGCTTAAGTCTAAATCTTCGGTCAAGGTATCAGCTTCCCAGTTGCCTGCATCTAAGATACAAGATTTTCTCCAAACGCCGCCTGTTCCGTTAAAGTTAATAAAAAATCCAGCCTTATTTCTTACTGATTGCTCAATTACAAAATGACCATCAAGAGCAAGTGCTTGGGCTTTAGTTAAGATAGAATAATCACCATTTATATGTTCCCAACGGGTTTGAACCATGCCTATTTTAGCATCGTTAAAAAATGATAAAGTTTTTTTCAAAAATTCTTTTTGAGGGATAAAATCTGCATCAAATATTGCAATAAAATCACCTTTTGCAGTTTTCATTGCGGCTTTTAATGCACCGGCTTTATAGCCTTCTCTTGTGCCTCTTCGAATATGGGTTATGTCAAAACCTTCTTTTCTTTTTTGTTCAACAATTTTAGCAGTTATTTGAGTTGTTTCATCAGTTGAGTCATCCAGAACCTGGATTTCCATTTTATCTTTAGGATAATCAATTTCGCAAACTGCATTAATTAATCTTTCCACAACATACAGCTCATTATATAATGGAAGCTGAATTGTAACCAGTGAATCGTCTTTAAAATTGTTGTCAGGGGAATGATTAACATTGCGGTATTTTTTATGATAATAAATCATAATAAATCCGTGAAGACCAAATACAAATAAAATTGCCGCAAGAAGAATAAAAGGGAA
>JAJYOQ010000132.1 GCA_021796135.1 Bacteroidota bacterium | reverse complement strand
ATAGCAGCAAATGTTGAGGTTGCAAAATCAAAGGTTATTCCGGTAAAGAGAGATGATAAAAGCTCAGAATTAAAAGAAATCTATACTCCAAATGTTAAGTCCATAGATGAGCTATGTGAATTCTTAAAAATAGACGAAAGTCAATGTGCAAAATCAAGAGTTTATATTAATGATGAAAAACCAATATTAGTATTAATGTGCGGCAACGATGAGGTAAATGAAGTTAAACTAGAAAAGATTTTGGGAGGATCTGTACGTCCGGCACATTCTGAAGAACTAAAAGAAATAACCGGTGCTGATGCCGGATCAATCGGTCCAATAGGATTTAAGGGAAGAATTATTTGCGATAATCGCCTTATACATGCCAACAATATGTATAGCGGAGCAAATAAAAATGATTTTCACCTCGGAGGGATTGACTTTAATCGCGATAAAATAAATATCGAGAATTTTGATTTAAGAATAGTAAAAAGCGGCGAAGAGTGCCCTAACTGTGAAAGCAGACTTGAAGTATTTAGTGCAATTGAACTTGGGCACATATTTAAGCTTGGGACAAAATATTCAAATTCTATGGGTGCAAATTTTCTTGATGAGTCGGGAAAAGAAAACCCAATTATTATGGGAAGCTATGGAATCGGCGTTGAGCGTGTTATGGCATGTTATATAGAACAGCACCATGATGAAGACGGAATTATTTGGGATAAAACACTTGCACCATTCCAAATTCATTTAATTGGTCTGAATATGAAAAAACAAGAAGTTGTAGATGCTTCAGAAAAGATTTATTCTGACTTAAAAATAAACGGTATTGATGTTTTATTTGACGATAGGGTTGATGCCCAGGCAGGATTTAAATTTAAAGATGCCGATCTTTTAGGAATGCCCGTTCAAATTATTGTAGGCGATAAAAAGTTAAAAGAAAATAAAGTTGAAATTAAAATTAGAAAAACTAATGAAAGATTCGAAGTCAGTTTAGATGAATTGCAAAATAAGATCAAAGAATTGATTAAATAATTTTATTTATTAAAAGGAGGATATATGATCAATAATGAAAGTTCGAATTCGAATCACCCTGAAAATAAAAGCCATGTAAATGATAAAGGTATTGCCGGAGGGATATATGGAATGGCTTTTTTAGGTGCGGCTATTTATTTTATTCAGCATGCATCTACATTTTGGCTTGGAGTGCTTGGCTTTTTTAAAGCCCTGGTTTGGCCTGCATTATTAATCTATAAAATGTTAGAATTTTTAAAGATGTAGTTAAAAAAAATTTCTTATTTATTTAACATCTGCCGCGATGAAAGTCGCGGCAGCAATTGAAAATTAAATTTGCAATTTATTCTTCAGCTTTACCTCTAAGTGCATCCCAAATCATATAAGTACAAAGAATTGCAAACATTATTAATCCGAGCAATTCACCAGAATGAGAATTAGTCCAATCGGAGCTGACAGCAATATTTACATTGAATTTCCGTAGGAATGCACTTACAACACCCATCAATGCACCTCCCGCAATAAAACCAGAAGCAATTAATGTTCCTCTTTCACCTCGCGCTTTATTGACTTTTTGGTTCTTACTTCTTGTAGATACAAAATAAGCAATTAAACCTCCAACTAATAAAGGTGTATTAAGTTCAAGAGGAATATACATGCCAAGAGCAAATGCCAAAGCAGGGACTCCAATCATTGTCAAAAGCAACGCCATCAAAGCACCTGCGACGTATAATATCCATGGAGCAGGCTGGCTTTCCATTAAAGGTTTTATAACAGCAGCCATAGCATTAGCTTGTGGAGCAACTAATGCGTTTGGTCCATTAAAGCCATAAATATTATTTAGAAGTAATATTACATATCCCACTGTTGCGGCTGAAACTAAAGTTCCCAAAAATTTCCAGCTTTCTTGTTTGTATGGTGATGAACCAAGCCAATATCCGATTTTCAAATCAGTAATGAAACTTCCGGACATTGATAATGCAGTACAGACGACTCCTCCGATTAAAAGAGCAGCGACCATACCGCTAGTCCCTTTTAATCCTATTGACACGAGTATAATTGAAGATAGAATTAAGGTCATTAAAGTCATTCCTGAAACAGGATTTGTGCCTACAATTGCCGTAGCTGTTGCTGCTACAGTAGTAAACAGAAATGAAATTATCAAAACAATAAGTAAACCGACCAACGCATAGAGAAAAGTATTAACAACACCAAAAAGAAAAAAGAAAAAGATAGCGATAGCCGTGGCTATGATTGCGACAGCAATAATTTTCATTGTTATATCTCTGTGAGTTCTAAGTTTATCCTCAATTGCATCTTTTTTGCCCATTATTTCTTTAACTGCAAGTGAGAATGCTGTGCCTATTATTTTGGAAGATCTAATTATCCCTATAATACCTGCCATAGCAATACCCCCAATCCCAACATGCCTAACATAATTTGAAAAAATCTGATCCGCCGACATATCTTTAATCAGGAGACTCACGTTGGCTCCCAATGGAACGGTTAGACCTTTTCCTATAAATGCAATAACCGGAATTAAAACATACCAGGATACAAATGACCCTGCACAAATAATTGCTGCATAACGAAGACCTATGATATATCCCAAACCCATTACTGCTGCACCAATATCCATTTTAAAGATCATTTTATATTTATCAGCAATTTTTTCACCGATCGGCACTACCCTTGAAGTAAAAACTTCATTCCACCAACCCGTAGAAGCTACTAAAAAATCATACAGCCCGCCGATAATACCGCTTGCTATTAAAACTTTTGCCTGATTACCTCCCTTTTCTCCAGCAACCAAAACTTCAGTCGTAGCTGTTGCTTCTGGAAATGGATATTGCCCATGCATTTCTTTTACAAAGTATTTACGAAATGGAATTAGAAATAGAATTCCAAGTATTCCTCCGAACAATGAGGCGAGAAATATTTTGTAGAAGTCCGCATTTAGGTTTAATATATATAATGCAGGAATTGTGAATATAGCACCGGCAACAACTCCGCCGGAAGTCGAACCAATAGACTGGATAATTACATTTTCACCCAGAGCATTTTTCCTTTTTGACGCAGTTGATAAACCGACTGCAATAATTGCAATTGGAATTGCAGCCTCAAATACCTGCCCAATTTTTAATCCAAGATAAGCTGCAGCAGCCGAAAATAATATAGCCATTAAAAGACCGGTTAATACCGAGTAAAAGCTTACCTCCGGAACATTCACATTTGGAGGCATAACGGGAACATATTCTTCTCCCGGATTTAGAGTCGTGTAGGCATTAGATGGTATTCCCTTAAGATTTTCATTGTTGGTGTGTTGCTCACTCATAAATTCTTCCATTTATTTAAGTAGCTGAAAAAAAGTAATTTATTTCTTTTTCTAACAAAATAAAATTAAGAAGAAAATTTGAGATAAAACAATATTTTTTTTAGACTTCCATCTATTGCCGCTGAATGCTTATTTTAACAGAATGAATGGAAAACTTTTTTTAGTTTCAATTCCCATAGGTAACTGGGATGACATCACATTAAGAGCCTTAAAAGTCCTTAAAGAGGTTGATTTTATAATCTGTGAAGAATTTAAGGAAGCCCGCCGGCTGCTTTCGGAATATAAAATTGACAAAGAACTTATTTCGTTAAATGAACACAACGAAAAGGAAACTGCCGATGAAATTCTTCTTAAAATTCTTTCAGGAAAGACATCTGCACTTATATCCGATTGCGGTACACCTTTATTTTCTGATCCCGGACATTTATTAGTTGATCTTTGCATATCGCAAAATATTCCCATTATTCCTGTTCCCGGCGCTAATTCCCTTCTGCCGGCTCTTATTGGTTCAGGATTGGATTTTGAAAACTTTTACTATTACGGGTGGCTCTCACCCAAAAAAGAAATCCGTCAGCAGCAGCTTATTAAAATAAAAAGGATGGAAGAAATAATAATTATATTGGATACGCCCTATAGAATAAAAAGCCTTCTTATGGATGTTGTAAAAATTCTTGGCAAGAGTATAAAAGTAGTTCTTGCTTTTCAGCTTACAATGGAAAATGAACGATTTTATAGAGGCACTGCAGAAGAAATACTTAATATATCAGAAGAGAAAAACCTTAAAGGTGAATTCGTTTTAATCCTGGACAATAAAAAAAGAAGGTAATCAGTCTTAAGATAAATTGTAATTTAATTTAGATTGATTTTTCTAATAGGGCAACATTTTCGATATGATGTGTATGAGGGAACATATCTACAGATTTAATTTTTATTAATCGGTACCCGGCTGAACAAAATAACTTTACATCTCTTACCTGTGTAGCAGCATTACAGCTAACATAAACAATTCTTTTTGGACTAAGTTTTATTACGTCATCTACAGTATTATTATGCATTCCACTGCGCGGCGGATCCAAAATGACAATATCGGGGTATGGTAATTTCTTATCTTCTATTAAGGGGAGAAACGATTTATATAGATCCGCTACATAGAATTGTACATTATTAATTTTATTAAGAAGAATATTTTCCTCTGCATCTTTTACTGCTGACTCTACAGCTTCAAATGCATATACTTTTTTAGCTAAATCCGAAATAAAAATTGAAATTGTACCGGCTCCGGAATACAAATCGTAAACAATATCATTATTATTTAAACCTGCAAAGTCCAAAGCTACCTGATATAATAATTCAGCTTGCAGAGTATTGGTCTGAAAAAATGAGTTTGCGCTTACCCGAAACTTATATTTACCTATTGAATCGGTAATATACCCGCTGCCGAACTTTATCTTTTCAAAATCTCCTGTTGCTACTAAAGCTTTCCTAAGGTTTATATTATTTATTACCGTTGTTATTTGCGGAATATTTTTAATAACCTCAGATGAATATTCTTCCATTAATTTATCATCTTCATAAAAAGTAACAAGATTCACCATTAAATCATTTGTATGATGAGATTGTTTAATTACCAGGTTTCTTAAATATCCGCTATTAGTTTTGGAAGAGTATATTGAAATTGATTTTGTTTTAAAAAAATTTCTGGTAAAATTTAAAATTTTGTTACTAACTTCCGATTGTAGGTAGCATTCTTCAATATCTAAAACTTTATCAAATAAGTTGGGTATATGTAACCCCAGTGCAAAATTTCTATCAATTTCAATCCCTGAATTAATTTCATCTAAAGTAAGCCATCTTTTTTCGGCAAAAGAGAATTCCATTTTATTTCTATAAAAGAAATTAACCGTTGAAGGAATTATATTTTCGACAGCTAAATTTGCAAATCCCCCCATTCGAATAAAAATTTCTTCAACTTGTTTTTGTTTATATTCAGTTTGATTATTATAATCAAGATCCTGCTGTTTACAACCGCCGCAAACTCCAAAATATTTACATTTTGGCTTAACTCTGAACTTTGAAGGATATATTACTTCTAAAGTTTTTGACTCAGCATAAGATTTTTTAATCTTAGTTAGCTGAGCTTTGACCTTATCGCCGGGATAAGCTCCGTTTACAAAAATTACGAACTTTGAATTTTTATTTTCAGTGTCAGATGAATTATTGACAATTTTAGCTATTCCCTTTCCCTCAAAAGCATATGCTTCAATATCAAGCTCTAGTATATCGCCTTTTTTCATCAAATTCCTTTTTTCAAAACCAGCATCATAAAACCGAAATAATCATCTCCCCCAAGATTCAAATAGACATTTGATTCATGACTTATTTGTTTCAGCATTTTTTTATAATAGGACTTTTCCTGTTCAGATAATGTATCAATGTTTTGATTTAAAATAGAGCTGCTTAATTTATAGAAGTCTTTTAACGTAGTAGAAAGGTCATGTTCATATAAAATTTCAAATTTTCTGTCAGTATAAAATTTAATAAAATCTTCTTTAAAAGCAGGTGTTATGCCGGAATTCAGGAAGATATCCTTAATAAATACCGGAAGTTCAATGCTAAAGACAACATTTTCACCCACACAAAAGATTCCTCCGGGTTTTAAGATTCTTTTTATTTCTTTTACTATTTTATTTTTTGATTTATTAGTTATTGACCCCTGAGCAAAAACCAGGTCAAATTGTTCATCTTGAAAATCAGTGCTGTCAAACTCCATCATAGAAACAGAAATATTATTATTATTCCTCAAAAGCATTCGGGAATCAATTAAGGAGTCATTATCTTCAACAATGATTTTAGTATTTATAGCCCTATTTTCAATAAATTCATATGCTATTTCAACTGTGCCCCCTCCAATAATGAGAACAGACTTTCCTTCTAGCTTAACTTGTGAAGCTAATATTTTAAATTGCCTGTCTGTACCGGGAAGAAAAATCGGTTTAATTGTTTTCAAGTATTTATTCTATAATATATTGAATTGAAATAATAGGATTCAAACAAATTTTTATAATTCATACCGGCAATTTAACTAAAGCTGATCTTAATCGGAAAAAAATGAAGTGAAGTAAAGATTGCCTTTCAAAAGTAGTTCTGCTATTTTTAATTTCAAAAAAATATAACCAATCGAGGCGAAAATGAAAAAATTCTTTTTAATCATATTAATGTTACCAATATTATTAGTTGCTCAAACCAAACGCCAAATAACTGTACAAGATTTATGGGCAATGAAAAGAGTCGACCAATTAGTTCTCTCACCCGATAATAAGCAGATTGCGTTTTCTTTAAATACATACAATATTGAAGCCAACAAAGGTAAAACAGAAATATATTTAGTGAACGTTGACGGATCTGAATTACATATTCTTAAAAATTCAGATAAAAGCCAGAGCGATCCTCGCTATTCTCCGGATGGAAAAAAAATAGCATATATTGAAAATTACCAAATAAGAGAATGTAATTTAGACGGTTCTGATGACAAGCAAATTTTTCACTTATATACCGGAGTTACAGATTTTAAATGGTCTAACCAAGGGGATAAAATTCTTCTAACATCTTCGGTATATCCGGATTGCCCAAATCAAGATTGCGATAAGAAAAAAGACGAGGAGAAAAAAGCAGAGAAATACGATGCAAGAATAATTACTCATCTTATGTTTCGCCATTGGAATGAATGGCTAGACGGCAAGCGCAGTCATTTATTTCTTTTTGATTTAGCTTCTAATACATACATTGATTTAAATAATTTAATGCATAACGATGTACCGCCTTTAGACCTCGGAAGCGCCAATGATTTTAACTTTGCTCCAGACGGAAATGAAATTGCATATACAATGAATCCAAATAAAGTAGTTGCAAATAGTACAAATAACGAAATTTATACTGTGGCAATGAATGGAATTAAAGCTGATTCAAAAATTATTTCAAAAAAGATCTCTGTAAGCTTAGGTAACGATAATCAACCTGTTTATTCACCTAATGGCAAATATATTGCTTTTGCCTCCATGCTTGTGCCGGGTCACGAATCCGATAAGCAGTGCCTCGTTTTATATGATCGGACAACCGGTAAATTAAAAAATCTTACCAATAAATTTGACAGATCTATTGGAGAAATTGTGTGGTCGCCGGACTCTAAAGAAATTTATTTTACAGCGAACAATGAAATTTTTAACTCAATTTATAAGATCGATATAGAGACAAAAAAGGTTTCCGTTCTGTTGAAAGAGCATAGCAACTCAAATATATCTGTTTCAAACGACGGTAAGACAATTTATTTTAGACAGCAGCGAGCTGAATTACCATATGAGATATTTGCAATGAATAATGACGGAAGCAATATTCATCAAATTACCTTTTTGAATAAAGAGCTTTTATCTAAATTGGAATTAAATAAGATTGATACTTTTTGGTCACTCGGAGCCGGTGGAAGAAAGATTGAGTCAATTATTCTAAAACCGCCATTTTTTAACCCTGCAAAAAAATACCCCGTAATATTTTTAATTCACGGCGGTCCTCAGGATAATTGGCAGGATGAATTTCATTACAGATGGAATTTAGAATTATTTGCATCCAAAGGTTATGTAGTCGTTGCACCAAATCCAACCGGCAGCACCGGTTACGGACAAAAATTTACTAATGATATTTCCGGTGACTGGGGCGGGAAGGCATACACAGACATAATGAACGCATGTGACTACGCAATAAAAAACTTTAAATTTATTGATCCGAAAAATACATTTGCGGCAGGTGCATCTTTCGGAGGTTATATGATAAATTGGATTGAAGGTCACACAAACAGATTTAATGCAGTTGTTTCTCATGACGGTGTTTTTAATACCGTTAGTATGTGGGGCACTACTGAAGAGCTTTGGTTCCCCGAATGGGAGTTTAAGGGAACGCCCTGGACAAACCGTGCTCTATATGAGAAGTGGAATCCGGAAAGATTTATTCAAAATGCTAAGACTCCGATGTTAATTGTTGAAGGAGCCCATGATTATCGCGTTCCTGAAGAGCAGGCATTTCAGTTATTTACATCTCTTCAACGTTTAGGAGTCGAAAGCAAGTTTTTATATTTTAATAATGAATTTCATTTCGTTATAAAACCCCAGGATTCAATACTTTGGTGGAATACAGTTTTTAATTGGTTTGAAAAACATAAAAAATAACATTGCGATTGAGAAAAAATTATGAAAAATCAAAAATATGATATTGATGATTTTACTGATATCAATGAGTTAGATTTCGGAGGCAGTACAGAAGAGGAAGTAACTCAAAATATTAATTATGTGGATGAGAATCTCTGGGAAAAATTAGCAAAAGTTAAACGGAAAATATCTTTTGCTAAAGATGTTCTGGCACTTTATCGGTATATGCGTGATCCGGCAGTTGCATGGTACAGAAAGACGATTGTAGTTGCCGGATTAGTATATTTTATTTCTCCCATAGATGCCATACCGGATTTTACTCCGGTTATTGGATACCTTGACGATCTCGGAGTAATAACAGCACTATTAAAATATCTAGGACGTGAGCTTATACCGTATTATTAAGTTGAATAAAGAATAAGTAAATATTGATATGTTTTTATAGACGGAATTTTAATGAATTTTAAAGTAATAAAAAGTCAAGTCCTGTTTAAAGGAAGAGTATTTGATTTGCATGTTGATGACATTGAATACGAAAGCGGCAATAAAAGCGTAAGGGAAACTGCTGTTCACAACGGCGGAGCTGTGATTGTGCCTATAACAAATGAAGGTAAAATTATTTTTGTCAAACAATTTCGTTACCCGCTAAAACAAACTTTGCTTGAACTTCCGGCAGGAAAATTAGATAAAGGCGAAGATCCGCAACTTTGCGCTATTCGAGAGTTAAAAGAAGAAACTGGTTATATTGCTGATGTTATACAAAAGCTGGGTGCAATTTGTACAACTCCGGGTTTTTGTACGGAGATTCTTCATATCTTCTTAGCAAAGGGATTAAAACCAGGTAATCACAGCCGGGAAGAAGGAGAACAGGGTATGGAAATTTTTGAGTTTACAATTAGTGAAATAGAAAATAAAATAATTTCCGGTGAAATTTATGATGCAAAAACAATATGCGGCATTCATCTTGCGAAAAGCTATTTTAATTAAAAATACCAAGGTTACATTTAAATAATTTGATTTTATCTCATAATATGATTAAAAGTTGCGGATCTTC
>JAJYOQ010000131.1 GCA_021796135.1 Bacteroidota bacterium | reverse complement strand
AGAGGGAATGAAATACAGTATACAACCCGCAGTCAACTATCCGGGTAAGGAAAGTCAAGCAGTTGGCTATTCTTATCAATATGTTGGGGGTGATGCTACTAAAATAGTTATTCATTCCGAAATTATAGAGATGGATTGTCTTGTCCCATACTATGGTGATTCTTTTTTCCAAGCATCTCTTTCGGAGCCAATAGCATGCATACTGGGTGCATTAAAATCACAATATCATGTTAAAGCTCAACAATATGAACATGAAATGGGAGTAAAAAAAGGAGGCAATTTGGCTCTATTGGGTGGTGCCGGTCCTATGGGACTCGAGTTTCTTGATATCTTATTACATAGTGAAAAGAAACCAAAATTAATAGTATTGACTGATATAGATCAAACCAAGCTAGATCGGGCAGCAATACTATTTCCACCGGACGCTGCAGTCAAAAATGGAGTTAATTTATTTTATGTTAATGTTAGTAATAAAGATACTGTCAAAAAGTTAATGGATTTATCAGGTAATAAAGGCTACGATGATATTTTTGTTATGGTGCCAAATGGAGTGGTTGTAGAACAGGCTTCAATGATTCTGGGGTCAGATGGATGTCTGAACTTTTTTACTGGTCCTACAAATCAAAATTTTACGGCGCCCTTTAATTTTTATAATGTACATTATTATGGTCATCACGTAATAGGTTCGGCAGGCTCAACTACGGAAGATATGTTAGACGCATTAGATTTAATAAGTAAGGAGATCATTAATCCTGCAATAATGATTACACACGTTGGTGGTATAGACTCAACCGCAGAAACGATACTAAATCTTCCTAAAATTCCAGGAGGCAAGAAATTAATATATACAGGCATTTCTTTGCCATTGGTTGCCTTGGAAGATTTTGAAGCAAAAGGTGAAACTGATTCTTTATTTAAGGAACTTTCTCTAATAATTAGGAAAACTAAAGGAATTTGGTCTAAAGAAGCTGAAGATTATTTGCTTAATCATGCTACATCGATTGATATATAACAAAAGTAATTTAATTTTTCTTTTACAAGTCATTTTTATTTGTCAGTTAAACATTAAAAAACAAGGATAATCATGAATAATTTGTTGAATCTAATTAATTATGGACAAAGCTATTGGCTGGATAATTTAACGCGTGGGAAAATTAATAGCGGCGAATTGAAAAGAAGGATAACAGATGAGGGACTTCGTGGAATTACCACAAACCCAAGTATTTTTAATAATGCTATTTCGAATAGCAAAGATTATGACAATCAGATGATTGAACTTTTTAATCAAAAAAAACAGGTTTATGAAGTTTATGAAGAACTTGCTATCAAAGACGTTCAAGACGCCTGTGACATTATGCGGCCGGTTTTTGATAAATCGGATGGAGTAGACGGATTTGTTAGTTTTGAAGTTTCTCCTCATTTAGCCCATGATACCGAAGGGACAATCAATGAGGCAAGAAGGTTACATAAGAAATTAAATCGTAAAAATTGTTTCATTAAAATTCCCGCAACTGATGAGGGTATTCCGGCTATTGAAGAAATGCTTTACGATGGTATTAATATAAACGTTACACTTCTTTTCTCAATTCGAGGTTATGAAGCAGTTGCAGAAGCTTATTTAAAAGCTCTCGAACGAAGGGTTGCAGAAGGTAAATCAATTAAAGATATTAGATCAGTCGCAAGCTTTTTCTTAAGTAGAATAGATGTTTTAGTTGATCGACTTTTATCTCAATTTCCATTTCAAGAAGAGAAGCATGGTGAATTACCGTATTCTAAAGATCTATTTGGCAAAGCAGCAATAGCAAATGCAAAACTAGCGTATCAAGCATTTGGTAGAATTTTCATTGGTGAAAGGTGGAATGCGTTAAAAAGAAAAGGGGCACATGTCCAAAGACCATTGTGGGCAAGTACTGGGACTAAAAATCCCAATTATAGTGACGTCAAATATGTAGAACCACTTATTGGCTTATATACTGTTAATACTCTTCCCGATGAAACTATTGCTGCATTTGCTGATCATGGTGTCGCTGTAAAAGATACAATATTAAATGATATTAACGATGCCGAAAAAATACTGTTTGATTTGAACAAGTTAGGTATTGACAGTAATGATATTGGTCAGCAATTATTAAATGAAGGGATTAAAAAATTTGAAGAAGCTTATGATATGCTGTTGGGCAATATAAATGCGAATAGGGAAAAAATTATTGGGGAAAAATAAATCATGTGGCTTAAATTATGACTACTTTTTCAAAATAATTTTTGAATAACATAAAATAATAATTTTATTGGGTTATCTAATTCTTGCCATCATGTTTTTTTCTTTACCGGCATAAGTTTGTGCTAGTTTCAGAATACCTTACCAACTCATACTTTACAGATAGTTCCATTATTTTCTGAAAAAGCAAACCTCTACTGATATAATCATTAGTGGCAAGAATTAGATAACCCAGATAATTTTTAAAGGTCAAATAAACTATGAAAAGAAGTGAAGTAAATTCGATTATTACTGAAGCAAAAATTTTTTTTGAACAACATCAGTTCAAATTACCACAATGGGCTGAATGGTCACCAGAAAAATGGAGAGGCATTTATGGTAAGTGTTCTGAGATCATAGATAATAAACTCGGCTGGGATATAACCGATTTTGGAAGCGGTGAATTCAAGAAACAAGGATTATCTCTTTTTACTTTACGTAACGGCAATTGGAGTAAAAAAGATAAGATGTACTGTGAGAAGATTATGATAGCTGATGAAGAACAGGAGACACCGTTACATTTTCATTGGAATAAAACTGAAGATATCATTAATAGGGGGGGCGGAAATCTGGTTATGGAACTTTATTTGTCTACTGCTGACGATAAATTATCTGAAGAACCGGTGAAAGTCAGTATTGATGGTGTGCTAACGACAGTTAAGCCCGGAGAATCCATTATTTTACTACCTGGTCAAAGCATATGCCTAAAGTCCAGAGTTTATCACAAGTTTTATGGGCAGAAAGGAAAAGGAAGAGTATTAATAGGAGAAGTTAGTGCGGTAAATGATGACGCGAACGATAACCGTTTTTATGATAAGATCGGCAGGTTTCCTGAAATCGTTGAAGATGTAAAACCAGTTTTTCTGCTCGCAAACGATTATGAAAAATACCTTTAATCAATATTACAAATAAGTAATTATTATTATGCCAAGAAAGATTGTTGTTTCCGGAATAGGTTGTTGTCTTGTTGACCTTTTATTTAATGACATCGATTTTAACAGTGATACCATTCGGCCATATCTTTCCCAAAAACGTGGCGACGGGGGTTTAACCCCAGGTCAACTTGTTTTTAAGGAGGAGTTTGAAAAATTTTGCAGAACTGATCTAGATGAGGTTCTGAATCGTATTACAAGAGGAAAATATTATGATAAGATTAACATTGGCGGTCCATCGATTGTCTCATTGATAAACGTGGCACAACTAACTGATAAAGGACAGTGTGAAGTACGTTTCTATGGACGTGGTGGAAAAGATGATATAGGACAATACCTCCTTTCATCACTTAAGAAAACACCAGTAATGCTGAAAGATTATAAACTTATTGATAATCGAACTCCATCTACAGTTGTATTATCTGACCGTGCATACGATAAAGGTCATGGGGAGAGAATGTTTATTAACTCAATAGGTGCTGCCTGGAATTACCAACCTGATGAAATAGACGACGACTTTTTTAGCTCCGATATTGTTGTTTTTGGTGGTACTGCTTTAGTACCACAGATTCACGACCATATAGCGGCCCTTTTGAAAAAGGCTAAATCAAAGGGATGCATCACGATAGTAAATACAGTATTTGATTTCAGGAACGAAAAGGCAAATCCTTCAAAGAAATGGCCGCTGGGAGAAAACGATGAAAGTTATAAATATATTGATCTTCTGATCGCCGACCAGATGGAAGCGTTCCGCCTAAGTGGTGAACATGATACTGGTTCTGCAGTCAAATTTTTCATTGGGAAAAAAGTTTCATCACTAATAATTACTAATGGATCACAAAATATTACTGCGTACTCTGATGGTCATTTTTTTAGATCGTCAGATATCATTGAGATGCCAGTTTCACGCAAAGTCACGACTGAACTTGAAAATTTTCAAGGTGGTGATACTACCGGTTGTGGCGATAATTTTGTTGGCGGCGTAATAGTATCTATAGTTGAACAATTACAGAAGGGTGTCAACCATCCGGATCTTCAAGAGGCTTGTAGCTGGGGAATAGTATTGGGCGGTTTTGCCTGTTTCTATATGGGAGGAACCTATTTTGAAGAAAGTATAGGTGAAAAACGGGACAGGATTATACCTTATTACGAATCTTATAAAAAACAAATATCGGGTTGATGTCCATAAAATAGTGATTTTCGGGAATGGTAAGATTGGTCGGTTTTTTATTAGGTAGCTTTTCGGAAGTGCTGGTTATAAAGTAGCTTTAGTCGATATTGTCCAGGTTATTGTTGCCAGATTTAACAGGCGGGGAAGTTATCGGATTATAATAAAGGAGAAAAAGACAAGGAGGTTGTCGTCCAAAATGTGCAGGCAATTCCGTTTTTATTACACAAAAGGTAATAGAAGCTGTATCTACGGACAGAAAAAAGATTGAAAAGAACTTAAGGGCACTTCTAAAAACTAACAATTAAACTTGATTTATTTTGTAGACTCATATTTTTCAAAAATTGAGATAATTTTTGTTGAATATTATCGTTTTATGCCCTTTATTTTAAGGGATCAACGATCATTTATGAGGATCTTATCCTCGAGGGCGTAGCTCACCAAGTGAGTTGAGGGTATCTACTCATATTGTAAGTCAAGTTCATTAATCCTATCACGCCGTTTGCTCTTTTCTGCCCAATCGTACGCAAGTGATTTCCTCCCATTATTGGTCATATATTCTTTCTAAACGACATTGTGCAGTGCCGATTTATCGGCAACTGTTTATAACAGATTGATTCTTTTAGTATGTAATATTTTTAAGAACATTTTTTTTCAATACTGTATAACTATTGACTTTTCACATAACGAGTGCAAAAGCTGGTTATACCGTATTTCATTAATAATATTGCGCTAATTCTTTTTATTATATTTTACCCCATCCAAATTCTTAAAATCAATATCTTGTGTCCATACAACAGAATCATTCATTCTTGCAGTTGTGTAAATTATACTATCAGCCATTGGTATTTTAAATTCATAGCTGAATTTCGCTGCTTGAATAGCTATTGAAGGAGTTACATCAACAACTTTAGCTTGTTGCATTAAGCCTACAACTTGTATAGCTGTGTTATCATCTTTTTCTACTAATACCTTCTTATATACTTCGTAGATATTAATGACAGATACAATCAATTCATCAGTATTTTCAATGACAGGGGTAAAGAATTTAGCGTTCTTACCATCTGCTAAATATTCTAACCAACCAGAAGAATCAACCAAATTCATAGTCTATCCTCCTCTCTAGCAATATTGGTATCCATCCCTTTAAGAAAGCCACGCGCTTCCTTAATATTTTTGAGAAGGATAAATTCTATTCGCTCGCCAAATTGTAGAATTTGCATCCTTTGACCAGGCCTTAGTTTTAATTTATTGCGAATTTCTTTTGGTATCACAACTTGATACTTGGGTGATATTTTTACTGTCGTCATATATTCTCCGATAATGTTTTACGACAAATATATCGATAAATATTACGTATGTCAAATACTGTCGATAGCAGTAATATGCTCCTATGATTATTTACGGTATAACGGCTTGTTATGTTAAACTTCAACACACCGATTCAATCAATTTATTAAAATACAAGGAGTTCCTAGATGGTAGCAAATCCAATTCTTGGTGTATTTTTTCATTGGCTCGGAGGTTTAGCCTCAGGAAGTTTTTATGTCCCTTTTAGGGGAGTTAAAAAATGGTCATGGGAAGTCTATTGGCTAACGGGCGGTGTGTTTAGCTGGATAATTGCTCCTTGGATACTTGGCTTAATATTGGTCCCACATTTAATCCAGGTCTTGGGCCAGCAGCCATTCAGTGTTTTAACATGGACATTTTTCTGGGGCCTACTTTGGGGAGCTGGAGGACTGACTTATGGCTTAACAATGCGGTACCTTGGTCTTTCCTTAGGAACTGGAATAATTTTGGGGCTTACAGCTCTATTCGGCACTTATGTGCCTCCAATTTTTGACGGAACTATAGGCGCAAAACTTAGTACAATTCCCGGGCACGTTATCCTCATTGGATCGGTATTTGCTTTAATGGGTATTGTGCTTACTGCTGCGGCTGGTTTATCAAAAGAAAAAGAAATGAACGAGGAACAGAAACGCAACTCAATCAAAGAGTTTAATTTACGAAAGGGGATATTGGTAGCGATATTTTCCGGAGTAATGAGCTCATGCTTTGCTTTCGGACTTGATTCAGCAGTTCCAATATCTACTACTGCCCTTCATTATGGCTCTAATCCGATTTGGACTGGATTACCGAAGATCATAGTGATTACAGCGGGTGGTTTTGTGACAAATTTAGTGTGGTGTTCATATCTGTTAATTAAGAATCGAACATTCGGTGAATATTTTGGTCGCACTGAATCACCTGCAGAAAGTAAAAATGAACCTCGAGTTGTTGGTGAAACAATTGCAGCACTTGATCCGGCTGACCCGCTTTCACGTGTTCCTTTACTCACGAATTATGTCTTCAGCGCCCTTGCCGGAATAACTTGGTACTTCCAATTTTTCTTTTATACTATGGGAGAAACTCAAATGGGAAAATACCGGTTTTCGAGCTGGACTTTACACATGGCAAGCATAATTATATTTGGATCTTTATGGGGTATTTTTCTTAAAGAGTGGAAAAATACGAGTGGTTTATCAAAATTTTTACTAGGAATGGCGATATTCACCCTCGTTGTTGCCACGATTATAGTGGGGTATGGAAATCTATTAGGGTTGCAGATTGGCGGTCATTAGAATTAATAAAAACGCATTGGAAAAATTATGGAAAAAATTGCTTTTAAGATGAGATTAAAACCTGGATTCAAAGAAGAGTACAAACGCAGGCATGATGAAATTTGGGCAGAGTTAAAAGAATTACTCTCGGAGAGCGGTGTACAAGATTATACCATCTTCCTTGACGAAGAAACAAATACTCTCTTTGCCGTTCAATATCAGGATAGTAATGTTTCTTCACAGGATTTATGCAGTAATCCAATCGTTCAGAAATGGTGGAAATATATGTCAGATATTATGGAAACAAATCCCGACTCATCTCCTGTTTCAATTCCTCTTGAAAAAGTTTTTCATATGGATTGAAATTAACGATGCATTTTCTTATTCTGTATTCACTCTAAGTTGTTCATTTATAAATTCCCTTTTCAAAAAATGTTTGCCTTCTTTTGATGCTATGGGTTCCCTCACTTCTTTCAGCAGTTGACAGTTTTTCTCGTCCACACATACAACGGGATACTTTCTATTATATTCTTCTTCATATTGCAAATCTAATATCATAAATTATTAGGAGAATTATTTTGTTTATTAATAAAAATAAAGATATAGCTAAGAAATAATATCACAATTTAAGAGAAAATAATATGTCATTAATTTTAGATCGCAGTCATGTATTAGAGGTTTATTCAGAAGCTCATGAACGAAAATGGGTAATACCTTCCTTTAATGCAGAAAATCTTACTACAATAGAAGCAATATTGGAAGCAGTATATAAACACGGACAGAGGATAGGTATAAATAATTTACCTATCATTATTGGAATTACAAACAATTATACATCCCGGCCACAATCTGTATTTTATACTAATACAAAAAAATGGAATATTGGGCTTATGTTATTTCTGAAGAATTTGGAAGTGCTAACATCACAAGATTCTCCTTATCGAAATATTAGGGTTATGATTCATCTGGATCATATTCAATGGGATTGGGATAGACAGTTGCTAAATTGGGATATGGGACAATTCTCATCAATTATGTACGATGCTTCTACGTTGCCTCTTGAAAAAAATATAAAAACCACTGCTGAATTTGTTGAGCTTCATAAAAAACAAATTTTAATTGAAGGTGCATGTGATGAAATTGAAAAAGTCTCTGATAATGGTAACGGCCATTTAACAACTCCAGACCAAGCGGCAAAATATTTTAATGAGACAGGTATTGATATTATGGTAGCTAACTTAGGCACTGAACATAGAGCATCTGCATCAACTCTACAATACGAAGGACAACTAGCCAGAGCAATCTCTCAAAGAATTGGACCTCGATTATGTTTACATGGCGCATCTTCTATAGCAGAAGAACAAATAACTCATTTTTTTGAAGATGGCATTTGTAAAGTAAATATTTGGACGATACTTGAACGAGATAGTACACCTGTTTTATTTCAAAAGATGGTAGAAAATGCAGCGAAAATAGTTGGTGCAGATAAAGCAAAAGAAATGTTGGAGAAAGGTTTACTCGGTGATAAAGCGGATGTTATAAGCCCCAAATCCATAAAATTTTATACAGCATCATTTAGACGGGAATTGATATTTATTCAAATGCAAAAAATTATTCAAAAATATCTAGACTTGTTATATTTGTAATTTCAACTAATAAGAATGTTAGTATAAAATTAAATAGTCTTCAATTTCAATAGTGGAAATATAATGAATTACTTGGGTATAGATATTGGTTCCAGCGGTTGCAAGGCATTGGTAGTTGATAAAAATGGTAAACAACTAGCAATAGCCCAGTGCGAATATAATGTCTATTATTCTGGCGAGGGTAGTGCTATACTTGATCCAGACGAAGTTATTGGAAAATGTTTTGAAGTAATTAAATGGTATCAACAATGGATTTTGTTACACAACAATTATTAAATGGAGGCATTAGCAAATTTCTAGATGATTATGACAGACTGTTAAATAATCTAATTGGGAAAAAATCTTGGATTCTAACATAGTATTTTTAGATAATGAAGGTTAATTTTTCATATTAAAACAATTTGAGAGTGTAAAATATTTTTGTGCAAGACGAGTTGATAAATCACTTTAGTCAGGATTTCCCTTTGAAGTAATGCAATGTTGGAATAATGGAAGAAATTAGTCTATTCTACAGCTTGATTTTCCCAAGAGTTGCGTATCATCAATTAATAAGAGGAAAAGACCCTTGCTGTTTCTATCCTTTTTTTTAATACTTCATAATCGTCTCTTTTGTTCATATTAAAAAAAGTATCTTTTTGGTAAAAGGCGAGCGACTCAGCATCGATTATTTCTGCGTCAGCGATATCAATTAAGCCTAAGACTTTGCAGCCTCTCTTTTTTTGTTCTGTGTTTCTGCCTTCTTCATTTAATTGATGTGAAAGTATTTTCTCCGCTAATGGTAGTATCGATTTACTATAAACTCCGCACAACTGTTGAATGAATCCGTCTGCTCTTGCAATAGTAATAAATTTATCTGTTTTATATTCAATAAGATATTTTATCATTTGTTCTGTCATTAAAGGAATATCGCAAGAAATGATGAAATTTTTTTCGGTAGAAGAATAGGTTAAACCGGAATGAATTCCTGCTAACGGACCCATCTGTGTG
>JAJYOQ010000130.1 GCA_021796135.1 Bacteroidota bacterium | reverse complement strand
AATTGCTTCTGAACTTTATGCGCAACCCGGAGCAGGACAGCCCGGTGATGCTTCGCAGCAAGCAGGTGACAATGCTTCTTCTAATGGCGAAACGAAGTCCGACGACAAAGAAGTTCAAGATGCTTCTTATGAAGTAGTTGACGATGAAACTAAAAAGAAGAAATAGCTTGTAGTTGAATATATGTAATGCCGGATTTGATCCGGCATTACATTAGCTAAGTTTTCGATTGCATGAATGAATAAGCAGCAAGATTGCCCGTCTCGATTTTTTTCGAAATGGGCATTCTTGTTTATACCGAAAGTATCATTTAATTTGAAATACTGAATCAATCAATGTTCCGTCAACCCACTTAATTACAGCTACAACTTTATTCTTATTTATTTTTGGTTTAGCCGGAACCCCGCATATTTCATAAACTTCGTCTCTAATTTTCTTTATAGGTTTTATTGGTAGGGAAGTATTCTTCATCGCCTTTATTAAATCTTTTCTCTTTGGATTGATGGCTATCCCCCTTTCTGTAATGATAACATCTATTAACTCTCCAGGTCCGCAGAGAGTTGTAACTTCATCAATGATAACTGGAATTCTGTCTCTAAATGACGGTACTGCAAGTATTGTGCATTTTGAATATAGACAATTCTGCCAGCCGCCGATACCATGAAGTAAATATCCGTCCGAATGGCTAACGACGTTCGCGTTAAAATTTATATCAACTTCGGTAGCGCCTAAAACTGCGACATCTACTATCGAAGCAAAATTTCCTTTTCCGTGAAAGTTGTAGCTTGTAAAAGGGCTTGTATTAACGTGATTAGGATTTTCCCTCATGCTTCTTACTCCTTCAAGATCAAAGGTCTGTCCGTCGAGAATGTAATCTGTTAACCCTTCTTCCAAAAGTTGAACCAGATATTTCGTGCTGCCGCCGCGGACAAATCTTGCTTTAATTCCTTTTGCTTTCATTCTTTCTTTTAAATAAAGTACAAAAGCTAAATTTGTACCGCCTGACCCTGCTTGAAATGAAAACCCGTTTTTCATTATCCCGGCTTCATCAATAAACTGAGCAACATACTCGGCTATTAAGAGTCTGTCTGGGGACTTTGTAACTTCGGTTGTGCCGGATACTATTTTAGAAGCATCTCCGAGTGAGTCAACTTGAACAACGTAATCAACATTATTTCCCTGAATTTGCCATGGAACGCACGGAAAAGGGACGAGATTATCCGTAACGACAATTACTTTATTTGCGTACTCAGAATCAACCAATGCAAAACCAATTAATCCTGATGCAGATTTTCCATAAACTCCGTTTGCATTACCGAAAAAATCTGCTGTAGGAGCGGCGATTATAGCAATATCTATGTGAACTTCTCCGTCTTGCACTGCCTGGTAACGCCCTCCGTGCGAACGTAGAACTCCTACCCCTTTCATTTTCCCCTCAGTTGTAAATTTACCGAGCGGACCGTTCATACTTCCTTCTATATGATGGATTGTTCCGTCTTCTAAATATTTTATTAAATATTCGTGAACAGGGAAAGAAGCGCTTGGAAACCAGCGAATATTTTTTATTCCTAGTTCATGAATCGTATCAAATAAAATATTTGTTAGCACATCACCGTTTCTCAAATGATGGTGGGTTGAAATTGTCATTCCATCTTTCAACCCGGCACGTTTCAAAGCATCTTTTAGATTTTTTACTATCTTGTTTCCGTCTTGAGGGTAATCTATACAAGAATTAATCATCGGTTTTGCTTTGTTTCCGTTTGGTCTGAACTTGTTTATTCCCGTGAAAGGAATTTGCTTAACTCCATTTACTTCGGTCGGCACATATCTTCCAGCAGCGTTGACTATTAATCGCATTTATTTTCCTTAAATAATATATTGTCAATGATTAACTTCTACCAGACAATTCTAAAATTCTTATCGCCTTTTTTACTACCGGTGCGTCAACCATTTTACTTCCAAGAGAAACGACACCTATTCCTTTTACTTTTGCTTCCTCAAAAGCGGCGACAATTTTTTTTGCTTTATCAATTTCATCTGATGTCGGAGCAAAAACTTCATGAACCACCGGAATTTGCCGCGGATGTATACAACCTTTCCCTTCAAAACCTAGCGATTTAGCATCCAGAACGCTCGCGCGCAAACCTTCCATGTCGCCTACATCCGAAAAAACGGTATCAATTGCTTGAACGCCTGCTGCCTTTGCTGCATTTACTATCATTGACCTTGCAAAAAAACTTTCTCTTCCTTCAAGTGTTCGCTGTGTGCCAATGTCTGCGGTATAATCTTCAAGTCCGATTGTCAATGCACAGATATTTTTTGAAGCTGTAGCTATTTCGTAAGCTTTAATAATTCCCAATGCGCTTTCAATAATCGGCATCAAATAAATCTCATTAGAAATATTATTTTTCTTTTTAATTCTATCTATTTCAGCTTCAATGTCAATCACTTGCTTCGGTGATTCACATTTTGGAATTAGAATAACTTGAACATTATAAGGTACAATAAATTTCAGATCGTCGAGTCCGCGTGGTAATTGGTTTATTCTTACCATCCTTTCAGAGCCGTAAAAATCTACGCTTCTTAAAGCATTGCGCACGAGTAACTGTGCGGCATCTTTTTCAGAATGAGCAACACTATCTTCCAAGTCCAAAATTATTCCGTCCGGCTGATGAAGCCCTGCATTAAGAAAAAATTTCGGTTCATTGCCCGGAAGATAAAGACGGCTTCTTCTTAATCGTTCTTTAGAGGTATGGTAAAGATTATTTTTATTTGCCGGTAAAAGAAATTCTTTATCGATTTCCGGGAATAACCTTCTTACTGCGAGCTCAAATCGAGCAGCAAGGACAAATGGAAGGGCGCCATTATCTTCAATCAAAATGTTAGCGTTCTTCAATCCAAAGAAGGAACACATTTCTTTTATTTGCTTTTCTATCGATGCGCCATACATCGAAGCGACTTTACTTTTCAAATTTAGATTAATCCCGCCTGAAGGCTTTGATCCGAGTTCAACAAAACAATCCGAACGAATTTGGTTTCCTCGTTTACCGGCGAACGATATTAAGTTTTTTGTTTGCATATATTATCCTGAAATGGGACGCAGATGAATTAAGATCATTTATGATTTAGTTATGATCTTAAAAATCATAGTTATATCATAAAAAATCTGCGTCCTATTATTCCTTAATTATTAATCTATTCATAAAATCTCTTGCTAAGATTTTTTCGCAAGAGAAGATCATTTTTTTAATTTCATTTTGCTGCTTAGAAGAAAGTAGTTCCGATGATAAAGCATTGAATTTATTTTCAAGGTCTTCCGATGTCATTGGCTCTCTCGGATCGCCTTTCGGATATTCAAGATATTCGGAAAATTCTTTCCCGTCTATTGTCTTTATTACAATTTTTGAAGGTTGCTTTTCCGGAAACATTTTTTCAAACTCTGAAGAAGCTTCACCTTTGATTTTAGTAATCACTTCCCATATTCTTGGGTCTTTCATTTTCTCTTCTGAAAAAGATTGCGTAGTAACCTTATGGTCGACTAAGGCGGCAGCAATGCAATAGGGAAGGGAATGATCTGCAGTTTCTCTTGATTCAGGATGATATTTATGCGAATCAAATAAAATATCACAAGCTCGTGCAATAGTAGTGACTGTAACAGATTCAATTTTATCGTAAGTAATCATGTTCCTCACAACTACATTCAAAGTAGCAGTGATATGAGAATGCGTTAATGCTTCGGTAGGAAATGCTTTCATTCCGCATTCAAGAATTTTAAATCCTTCTCCTAGATTTCCGGTTAACTTGTTGATATTCCATTTCCATTCATCAAGATTTTCTCTCCCTTGCATTTTTACATGATCTAATTTTTGATTTTTCGCATCCCAGCCGAAGAAACAATCCATAAAACCCTCTTTACCTTCAAAGACAGCCTCTGTTCCGGTATAACCTTTTTGAGCCATTATTGCTGAAAGTACTCCTGATTGAACTGCAAATGGGTCAACAGTATTTTTCATCATCGTTAGTTTGCCGGCGGTTGGACAGCCTATAGTATAATTGTGACTTCCGCTAATCCCGATAGCATTTACCATCTGATCAACATCTAATCCTAAAAGTTTTCCCGCTACTATCGGGGAAACAAATTGAGTTAACGTTGCGTGATGCCATTTCCGCTCACGAATTCCTGGTACTGCAAATTCACTAAGTCGTTCTTCAAATTCATAGGCAAGTACGATGGCAGTAATTACTTCTTCCATAGAGGCATTGACCATCTCACCGGCGGCAAGCGCGGCGGGAATTAAATCAGAAGGATGGGAAGGGTCTTCTTTCCAGTAAATGTCATTGAAGTCAAGCGCTCGAATCATTAAAGAATTTATTAAGGAAGAATTAACTGCGGGTAATTTATCCCCAAAACCAATTAAAGTAGATTCTTTTTCTCCTCCCATTTTTTTATAAACATCTCGCAGAATATTTACATCCTTAGTATGATAACCTCCATATGCGCAACCGATGGAATCGTACAAAAATCTTTTTGCTGCTTGAATAACTTCTATTGGCAAGTTTTCATATTTGAGGCCAACGGCATACTCGGATATTTGGCGAGAGATTGATTTTTGCATCACTGACTTTCCTCAACTTTATTTTCTATTTTTTTATTAATTTTGACTTACTTAACTCACTTTAAGTAGGAAAATCCTTTTGGGATAATTGAATTATGGAAAAAACATATCAATTTCATCACTCCACTAATCCACTAATCCAATTTTCCAATCCCCCTGCAACAATCAATTCCTGTGCTGCTTCTCCGACCGGATCGATATAATAATTTTTATTGTTAAAATGTATTTTAGAATTGATGAAATCGATTTGTATGAAAAGCCCGGTTTTGACGGTTAGATTTTCTTTGCCGAATCTTTTCTTTAAATCATTAATCAAACCCGGGCATTCAACTAAAAGTAATCCGTTATTCAAAGCGTTACGCTTATAGGTTTCGTTTAGAGACCCGGCAATTACTAATTTAATTCCTTTATATTTGATTGCAGTTGCCGCTTGTTCTCGCGAGCTCCCTGTCCCGAAATTATATCCGGCAGCGAGAATGTTTCCTTCTTCTGCAAGTATTTTGAAATTTGGATCATAATTTTCCATTACAACTTTTGCTTGCTGCTCCGGAGTAAAATCATCAACATAAGTGTATTTCCCAGGATATATCCCATCTGTATTCAAGTTATCTTGATGGCAGAAAATTAATTCTCCTTCAATTTCTTTAGGAAAACCTTTAATGATTTCAACTTTTGAAATATTGTCGTTCGATTTTTTATTTATTTTAATCTCCCCAAAAATTTTACATGGGCAATATTCCCATGAGTAATCAATTTTACCGGCAACTGCCGAAGCTGCTACTACAGCCGGTGAAGCTAAATAAGCAGTCGCGTTAGGAGAACCCATTCTTCCCTTAAAGTTTCTGTTTGTTGCAGAAATCCCGACTTCGCCTTCCTCCAACAATCCCATACCTAAACCTATGCATGGACCGCATCCGGAAGGCAAGGCAATTGCGCCGGCCTGCAGAAGAGCTTGCCAGTCACCACGCCTTTCACTTTCTGATTGTACTTCGCTTGATGCCGCGGCTATATAGAATTTTACACCTTCTGCAACCCGCTTTCCTCGAATAACAGCCGCTGCCTCGGCAAGGTCGCTTACACGGCTGTTAACGCATGAAACCAAATATGCTTTGTTAATTTTTATCTCTTTTGATTTTATTTCGGAAAGCGAAGTAATTGTCTTAACCGTATTTGGTCCCGATACCACAGGTTGAATTGAGCTTAAATCGATAATCAATTCTTTTGAATAAAACGCTTCTTCATCAGCTTTGCAAATATTATTTTCAAGTTTATGTATTCTGTTAGTATTTAATCTTGGATGAACGCCGTTTCCGTCGCTGTCTGATGGTACTCCGGCTAAACCCCGCGCAGAAATTTGTTTGGCTCTATTCTTTAACCAATTAATAGTAATTTCATCAATCTGAAAGACTCCTGCTAAAGCACCCCATTCAGTTGTCATATTCGCAATTGTAAGTCTTTCGTCAATAGTCAGATTATGAGCGCCTTCTCCAGAAAATTCAATTGCATGATTCAGTACTTCATCATTATTAAAGTATCCGCAAAGCGCAATTATTAGATCCTTGCCCGTTACTCCAGGTCTTAATTTTTCTTTAAGAATTACTTTCGCAATAGGGGGCACTTGCCACCATGTTTTTCCGGTTGCCCATATTGATGCAGCGTCTGTTCGCACGATAGGAGTTCCGAGACAACCAAGACCTCCGTACATATTTGAATGACTGTCGGATGCAACTACCATTTTGCCTGGGTAGGCATAACCTTCTTCGCACATTATCTGATGTCCGATTCCTCTTCCGGCAGGATAAAAATCGATTCCCATTTCTTTTGCGAACTTTTCTATATCTTTATACTTATGTAAATTTTTCTCGCTCTTATCTTGGACATTATGATCCAAAGTAAAAACAGCCTGACGCGGATTAAAAAATTTTGATGCACCAATACTTTTAAATTTGGGAATTACTGCCCCTGTATTATCGTGCGTCATTACGTAAGCTGGTTTAATTGTTATATAATCTCCGCTGTGGACTTCGTGATTTTTCTTTAAGCCAGCAGCATATCGTTGTGCGATTTTTTCGATTAAGGTTTGTGACATTTTATCTCCCTGTCTCTTTAAACGGATCGAAGCTTACAAAGTCCGCGTGATGAACAATTATCGATTCAATCGTTCGTTTTCCTAAATCTCCTTCTTTGGAATGAGTTGCAATAATATGTTGAACTTCTGCGGGTAAATTAAATCTATCGGCAATGGCTAAACCGCTAAAAGGATGACGCACTAATTTTCCTGATTCGCTTGTCGTTAATTTGCCGGCCTTTATTTCGTATTCTAAAAGTTTTCCGACATCAATTAAAATGGCTCCGGCAATCAAAAAATCCATATTGATTTGGATCTCATCGCCAAAATTATTTTTCATAATCTTAGCCATTTCCACGGCCAATTGTACGGCAGTTCTTTTGTGAGTGAGGAAAGGGATCTTGCATTCTCGTAGAAGCAATGAGAAGGGGATTGTTTGCAGATCTTCAATTGATAAAACGCTATTCTCAATTGCATAAACCCAACAATCAAGCACTTTCCCTTTTAGTTCGTCATTTTTAATCCAACTTATTTCAGGCCAGATTTCCAGAACTTTATCTTTCATCCTTTTACTTCCCTAAAATATTTTGATGAATTAGAAACGAAAGACGGGGAACAAATATGAATATCTAATTTCTTCTCCGTCTTACGATTCCCTTTTTCGTTTTACAAGTTTTTTATTATCTCATCGGTTAGCTCGTAAGTTGTGCAAGCACCTTGTTTAAAAACATCTGCTCCGCCTTTCAGTTTCATCATATCATATGTCTTAACTTTTCCTTCTTCAATAACTTTTGCTATTGCATTTCTAATAGTGTTAGCTTTTTCATTTTCGCCAATGTGGTCAAGCATCATGCAAGCACTTAAAATCATTGCGATTGGATTAACAATCGGTGGATTTAATTCCTGGTACTTTGGCGCCGAGCCGTGTGTTGGCTCAAATATGGCAACATCTTTTCCGATGTTTGCACTACATGCAAATCCAAGTCCGCCTACTAGCCCCGCAAATCCGTCACTAACAATATCACCGAACATATTCTCGGCGACTATCACTCCGTAAATTTCGGGATTTTTTGTAAGCCACATCATTTGCGCATCAATATTGGTATCCCAAAGTTGAATCCCGGAATATTCTTTGGCTATTATTTTCCCTTCGTTAAACATCATGCCGGAAGTTTCGCGAAGTACATTTGGTTTTTCGCAAATAGTAACGTTCGTGTATCCAAATTTTTGTGCATATTCAAAAGCTTCACGGATTATTCTTCTACAGGCATTACGCGTAACTATTCTTGTCGAAATTGCAAGGTCTTCGCCCGGTATATCCTTAAATGCTTTCATCTTTGGATGAGTTTCGAATGCATCGCGGACAATTTTGGGCGGATTTGTCCACTCAACTCCCGAATACAAACCTTCAGTATTTTGACGAAAGATTACGGTATTAATAAGAGGTTCCTCAAATCCATCGTTGCTTCTTTTTATAAAGTTTAAAGGATTTCCTTTAAAGGATTTGCAAGGTCTAATACAAATATCCAAATCAAAATGCTGTCGCAATCCAACGATAGGACTAAAATAAACATAGCCCTTATTTTGAAGCGAAGGTTCAAGCTCTTTTGCTGCGGCGTCTTTCGGTTTGCTCGTAATAGCGCCGAATAATCCTATCTTGTGTTTTTCAAGTAAATCAATTGTTCTTTGAGGAAGTGCATTCCCTTCTTTGCACCAAAAATCCCATCCTATATCGGCATGAATATATTCGGCAACAAATCCGGCTGCTGTTAATACCTTAATGGCTTCGGGTAGTACTGTCTTTCCAATGCCGTCTCCCGGCATTGTTACTATTGTTTTCATAATGAGATCCCCTCAATAATGAATAAAAATTTTTTCAATCGAAACTTATGTAATATTTTTACTCAATTCAAGAAAAACATTACATGCTAACTTTTATCATATTTCAGTAAAATGAATGAAATACTTGCACTCTTTCTCAATTCACTTTTATAGAAATTGTTCTGTCGTTCCGTTTAATCATTTTCTTGCAAATCATATATCCCGGACCTGTCCCTTTCGCATCATTTGTCCCTTTGGTAGAGGTAGCTTCAACCAAACAAAATTTTTGTTTATTTTTCCGTCATTCCGATACCGTGATCTGAAACTGTTATGTGCATAAAATCGTTGCATACCTTTGCCGAATATATTTTAATTGAGCCACCACCATTTGTAAATTTTATTGAATTTGTAATTAAGTTTTGCATTACCGAATGTAGCATAGTCGTATCAGCGGAAATAAAAATATCTTTATCTGTTTCATTATGAAGGTTATCTTTATCCATTTTATCCCGCTTTCGGCAGAGTAAAATTAAATTTACTTCCTTTTTGGATTTCACTTTCTACCCAGATTATTCCGCCGTTCTTTTCTACAAATTCTTTGCAGATTAAAAGTCCTAGCCCAGTCCCGGTTTCATCATTTGTTCCGTTCGTTGTTTTCTGACTATCACTCTTAAAAATATTATTGACCATTTCACGGTCCATGCCTATACCGTTATCTTCCACTGAAACTATGATGTTGTTGTCTTTATCTGAAATATTTATCCTGACTTCACCGTTTTCGTGAGTATACTTAATCGCGTTTGATACAAGATTACGGATGATAGTCTCTATCATGTCGGGATCGGCATAAGCATTATAATTTGAGCTGATATTGTACTTAAGAATGATGTTCTTTTTATTTGCTACTATCGCCAAAGATCTGAATACAGAATTAATAATTGAATCTAAAGATATTATTTTAGGCTCATGACTAACTTTATCTAAATTAAGCCGTGCCCACGTTAAAAGGTTGTCTATAAGAGATAGAAGATTTTTTAATGAAGAATTGATATTGGAAATATAAAGTATTTTTTCACTTGTCGAAATATTATTAAAATCTTCAAG
>JAJYOQ010000129.1:8156-9651 GCA_021796135.1 Bacteroidota bacterium | reverse complement strand
AGTAAAAACAACAAGCTTCCAATGTGCCGGTTTCGCAAACTATAAATACTTTGTTCCGAAACTAAACCGAGCAAATTTCTTTTTCTTGCAGTATAGCTTGCTTCAACAATATTCCATGCTGCAAAGTTGCTGCTCCCGACATAGGTAATTTTACCTTCTCTAATAAGCTGATCCATTGCCTGCCAGATTTCATCCCATGGGGTTTCGCGGTCAATATGGTGCATCTGATATAAATCAATATGGTCTGTTTTTAATCTTTTTAAACTTGCTTCACAAGCTCTGCGAATATTATATGCTGATAATTTTGAATCGTTAACTCCTTCGCCCATTTTGTTATGCACTTTGGTTGCAAGCACAATTTTTTCTCTTCTACCGCCTTGTGCCAGCCATCGTCCTATTAAGCTTTCGGTATAACCCGGACCTTTTTCATTACCATAAACATTAGCAGTATCAAAAAAATTGATACCAAGTTCCAATGCCCGGTCCATTATTTTAAAACTTTCGTTGTCATCGGCAAATGTGCCAAAGTTCATTGTACCAAGACAAATTTTACTTACTTTTAATCCGGTTCTACCAAGATGTGCGTATTCCATTTTTACTCCAAAAATTTTCTTTTATTATAGTTATTTTAAAATCTTTTCAATAAAAATTAATTAAAAGAAAAATGGTATCCAATTCAGCAAATAATTACTCACTTTGCATTTCCACATTGTCAATGATAAATTTGAGTAATGAATTAAAATTAAATTGGCACACAAATGTCAAAAACAAAAATTGAAGGAAAAATTTTATGTCAAATGCATATTTTAAACTCCCGGTACCGATTAATGAACCGGTTCTGACTTATGCTCCGGGAACACCGGAAAAAGCCGAGTTAAAAAAGAAGCTTACCGAATTACAATCGAAACAAATTGAGATACCGCTAATTATAGGCGGAAAAGAAATTAAAACCGGAAAAACCAGTGAAATCCGCACTCCTCATGATCATTCCAAATTATTGGGAATTTATCATAAAGCAGGCGCAAAGGAAGTTCAAATGGCAATTTCTGCAGCGTTAGAAGCTAGAAAATCATGGGCTGAAATGCCCTGGGAGCATCGTGCTTCCGTTTTTCAGAAAGCAGCCGAGCTTTTATCTACCACCTGGCGTTCGACTTTAAATGCTGCAACAATGCTTGGTCAATCAAAAACTATTTACCAGGCAGAGATAGATTCTGCTTGCGAGTTAATAGATTTCTGGCGGTTTAACACTTATTATATGACACAATTAATGGGTGAGCAGCCATATTCTCCTAAAGGAATGTGGAATCGCGAAGAGTACCGACCGCTAGAAGGATTTGTATTTGCGGTAACTCCTTTCAATTTTACTTCAATAGCAGGGAATCTTCCGACAGCACCTGTAATAGTGGGAAACGTTTCTCTTTGGAAACCTGCATCAAGCGCTGTATACGTCGCTTATTTTTTAATGAAACTTTGGGAAGAAGCCGGTTTCACCAAC
>JAJYOQ010000129.1:0-8146 GCA_021796135.1 Bacteroidota bacterium | reverse complement strand
CTTGCCGCCGGTTTACCAGCGGGAGTAATAAATTTTGTTCCCGGTTCCGGCGGTGAAGTAGGTGACCCGGTTTTAGCCAGTCCTGATTTAGCCGGAATTCATTTCACAGGATCAACAGCCGTATTTCAGGGAATGTGGAAAACTATCGGAGAAAATATCAATAAAGCCAAATATTATCCGCGAATCGTTGGTGAAACCGGCGGCAAGGATTTTATTTTTGCTCATAATACAGCGGACATAGATGCTCTTGTGGTAGCTGCAATAAGAGGAGCTTTTGAATATCAAGGACAAAAATGTTCTGCGGCTTCAAGAATGTATATACCTAAATCCAGATGGAGTGAGTTTAAAGAGAAATATGTTGCCGAAGTTTCTAAAATTAAAATGGGCAACCCTGAAGACTTTACTAATTTTATGTCAGCCGTAATAGATAAAGGCGCATTTAAAAGTATAAAAGAATATATCGATTATGCTAAAGAATCCAAAAACGCTGAAATTATAACGGGAGGAAAGTGTGACGATTCAAAAGGATTTTTCATTGAGCCGACCACGATCGTAACTACCGATCCTCATTTTAAGACTATGGAAGAAGAAATATTCGGACCTGTCTTTACTATTTATGTTTACGAGGATAATAAATTTGACGAAACATTAGAGCTTTGCGATAAAACCTCACCTTATGCATTAACCGGAGCGATATGGTCGCAAGACAGAAATATTTTAGTAAAGATGTCTGATAAACTTAGAAATGCAGCCGGGAATTTTTATATAAATGATAAACCCACAGCGGCGGTTGTAGGACAGCAGCCATTCGGAGGCGGTCGGTCATCGGGAACTAATGATAAAGCAGGAAGTGCTATGAACATTATGAAATGGATGACTGCTCGTTCCATTAAAGAAACATATGTACCACCGAAAGATTGGCGTTATCCTTTCATGGGTGAAAAATAATCTGACTAAATATTTATTAAATAAAAAACCCGGCTTTAATTGCCGGGTTTTTTGTTCAGTTCAAATTGATTAACAATATTAATAAATAGGTTTTACACCCAAATTATAAAATATAAACGACCATATATCCGTCCATTCGTCAATAATTTTAGAAGTTGGCTTTCCTGCTCCGTGTCCGGCTCGAGTTTCAATTCTAATTAAAATAGGATTATTTCCTTTATACTTATCCTGAAGCGTCGCAATATATTTAAAGGAATGAGCAGGAACAACGCGGTCATCATGATCGGCAGTAGTTGCCATAATTGAGGGATAATTTACACCCGCTTTAACATTTTGAAGCGGTGAGTATTTATACAGATATTGAAACTGAGATGAATCATCGCTTGAGCCGTATTCATTAACCCATGCCCATCCGATAGTGAACTTCTGGAATCGAAGCATGTCCTGAACCCCAACCTGCGGAATAGCGACTCTGAATAAATCGGGTCTTTGATCCGTTACTGCGCCTATCAGCATTCCCCCGTTTGATGCGCCGTTAATTGCAAGCTTTTTAGGTGAAGTATATTTTTCTTTAATCAGATATTCTGCAGCGGAAATAAAATCATCAAAAACATTTTGTTTATTACCGAGCATTCCGGCTTTATGCCAAGCTTCGCCGTATTCGCCCCCGCCGCGGATGTTAGGAATAGCAAGCACTCCGCCGTTTTCCAGAAAAATTAGTCTGGTAATACTGAATGCAGGATTAATACTGATGTCGAAACCGCCGTAAGCATAAAGAAAAGCGGGATTATTTCCGTTTCTTTTCAATCCTTTTTTATAAACAATAAACATAGGAACTTTTGTTCCGTCTTTGCTTTTATAAAACACTTGTTTAGTAATATAGTTATCAAAGTTAAAATTGATTTCAGGTTTACGAAAAACAATTGAAGAATTTTCTTTTACATTTAGCTCATATATTGTGGGAGGGAATGTAAACGATGTAAAATCATAAAAAGCAGTATTATCTTTCCTCTTTCCGCTTAAACCTTCAATTGTTCCTAAAACCGGTAATTTTATTTCTTCTTCATTTTTTCCGGAAAGATCATACATAAACATTCTATTGCTTGCGTCCTTCATATAAATAGCAATTATTTTTCCGCCGATTACGGAAACTGACTGCAGTACATCATTTTTTTCAGGAATTATTGTCTGCCAATTGTTTTCAGAGGGATTTTCAGGATCGATAAGCACTAATTGATATTTTGGTGCATTTTTATCTGTAAGAACTAAAAGTTTATCACCAATATTATCAACAACGCTATAATTATGTTCATAATTATCAATAACTCTTAACATTGGCGAACCGGGTTTATCGAGATTTTGAACATAAAGCGCATTGTTGCTTGTTCCGGTTGAAAGGTAGAGAATTAAAAATTTCTCGTCTTCGGTTGTCTGAGCGCCAACAGTTAATTTTGGTTCGGAAAGGTTTTCATAAATCAGACTATCCTTCGACTGTTCTGTACCTAATTTGTGATAATAAACTTTATGGTATTCATTTTTAGAAGTCAGCTCTTCTCCTTTAGCCGGTGTAGGATAGCGGCTATAAAAAAAGCCATCTTTATACCATGCGATACCCGAAAATTTAATCCATTTAAGCTCATCTTTTAAAGTTTTTTTCGTGGCAACATCCATAACGCGGAATTCATTCCAATCAGAACCGCCGGATGCAGTTCCATAAGCAAAATATTTACCGTCCGTAGAGGGCGCATAAGTAGAAAGAGAGACAGTTCCGTCTTTTGAAAGTTTATTGGGATCTAAAAATACTTCCGGTTTACCGTGCAAGCCCGATTGTACATATAGTACCGCCTGATTTTGAAGCCCGTCGTTCTTAAAAAAGAAATAATTATCTCCGGCTTTAAATGGAGCAGAATACTTAGGATAGTTCCATAGTTTTTCAAGCCTTGCTTTAATTTTTCCACGGTAAGGAATCTTATCAAGATAATTAAATGTTACTTTGTTTTCTTCCTTCACCCATTCTTTTACGGCGGAAGCTGTATCATCTTCAAGCCAGCGGTATGGGTCGGGAACGATTGTGCCGAAGTAATTATCCTTGACATTATCTTTCCTAGTTTTGGGATATTTAAGTTTGGTTTGCGGAATAATTAAAGCAGATAAAAAGAGTGACAGCATAATAGTAACCATTAAATTTGTTTTTATGATTTACCTAATTGAATTTGAAATTTTTCTTTATAATAATAACAATAAAATACGAAAAACTACAGGTTAAATTTTGAAAAAACGTTATTTGAACATTAAAAATATTATACACTTTTGAAAGCATTTCGAGAATTAGAATTATCCCCTTTTCCAGAATTTTTAATGTGTTTGTGGTTTACATACACCATGTGATAGAGGTATCAACACACTTTTTTTAATAATTTAGCCCGATTATATTTACACCAATCACTCAACAGCGCGGAATATTTATATAATAAAGTCAAAGAGATCAAAATGCAAATGATTAATCCATTTTTATGGTTCGATAACCAGGCAGAAGAAGCGGTTAATTTTTATGTTTCAACGTTCTCTTCTGTATTTGATTCTTCAGACGGACAAAAGAAATCTAGTATATTATTAACGAATCGTTACGGTGAAGCGGGACCCGGACCCAAGGGCAGTGTAATGATTATGAATTTTCGGCTGATTGGGAAAGAATTTACTGCATTAAATGGGGGACCGGTTAAAGACTTCATTTTTAATCCATCAATTTCTTTTTTTATAGACTGCAAGAATAATGAAGAAATTAGCATGCTCTTTATGAAGCTATCGTCCGGCGGGAAAATTAGGATACCGCTGGATAAATATCCTTTTAGTGAAAAGTTCGCATGGATAGATGATAAGTTCGGAGTTTCATGGCAACTGAATCTTGCAAAGAACACTTATGATATTATACCATTTTTATGGTTTGGAAATCAATCTGAAGAGGCAATGAATTATTATATCTCGATATTCTCCGCAATAGGAGAAAATGATTCGGGTATAAATAAATTAACCCGATTTGGAGAAAACGATAACGGTCCGTTGGGAAAAGTTCAGCATGCAGTATTTACTTTAAACGGGCAGCGGTATATGGCTATGGACAGCAACAAGGAAAATTTTTCTCCTGCAATTTCATTCTTTGTTAACTGCGATACTCAGAAAGAAGTAGATGAGCTTTGGAATAAGCTTTCCCAGGGCGGTAAAACAAGTCAGTGCGGCTGGCTAACAGATAAATTCGGAATAACATGGCAGATCATTCCCACAATATTGGGAAAGTTAATGAGCGACCCTGATCATAAAAAGTCGCAAAGAGTTATGCAAGCAATGCTTAAGATGTCAAAAATAGAGAGTGAAATTTTAATTGAAGCATACAAACAGTAATGATTTTATTATTTGAAAGTATGGTGAATAAAACAAAAATGCAGATTCTTGATTCAAAAACGTTTAAATCAGGTGTTATTATGTTACACTATCTAATAAATAATAAGAAGGAAGAATAATTTTGAGAAAATTATATTTATTTAACATGATTTCTGTCGATGGATTGTTTGAAGGACAAAACAAATGGGAGCTAGATTGGCATAAAGTAGATGCGGAATTCCAGGAATTTGCAATTAAGCAGCTGAACTCAACGGACATACTTTTATTCGGGCGTACTACTTATGAAGGTATGGCAAGCTACTGGTCATCTCCCGATGCTATAAAGGACGATCCTATTATTGCGAAAAAGATGAATTCTATTCCTAAAATAGTCTTTTCAAAAACATTGAAAAAAGCTGAATGGATAAATACTAAATTAATTAATAATAATTCTGCCGAAGAAATCTCTAAATTAAAGCAGCAAATAGGCGGAGACATCGGAATATTCGGCAGCGCTGATTTGGCTTCAAACCTCATTAATGATCACCTTATCGATGAGTTTAGAATTATTGTAAGCCCCGTTATTCTTGCTAAAGGTAATCCATTATTTAATAAAATAAACAAAAGAATCAACTTGCAGCTTAGCAAAACAAAGATATTTGGCAACGGAAATGTTTTACTTTATTATGATATTGTTTAATTACAATATGAGTTTTACTCGGGAGTCATAAATATTTTTTGGTATCTGCAAGAAATTTTGATTATTTTCAAAATGAAAATTTTTTACATCTGAAAGGAAATAACTTATGCCAATAAGAAAAGCATCTGCTCAATGGCGCGGTGATTTAAAAAACGGTAATGGTGACATATCAACCGAAACCGGTGTTCTTAAAAATACTCCATATAATTTTACATCCCGATTTGAAAGCGGCAGCCAGACAAATCCCGAAGAAATTTTAGGGGCTGCTCATGCTGCCTGTTATTCAATGGCGCTGGCTAACGGCTTGGCGAGTGCCGGATTCAAAGTGAATTCTGTTTCAACAGAAGATAAGGTTCATATTGAGAAGCTGGAATCAGGTTTTACTATAACAAAGATTGAAATTCATACTGAAGCCAGCGTAAACGGAATAGATAACGCAGCATTCCAGAAATTTGCCGAAGACACCAAAAAGGGATGCCCTGTTTCAAAAGCCCTTGCTTCGGTTGAAATGATTCTTACTGCAGTATTAAAATAATATTTTGATTATTTTATTTAAAATATAATTGGGGCGACTTATGTGCCGCCCTAATTTTTTATTAAATCTTCAAAATTCTTATGCCTTTCGATAAATGTATCCACATACGAGCAAGTAGGAATAATCTTTAAATTATTTTCTCTTGCATAGTTCATTGCTGCTTCAACAATTTTTCCGGCAATTCCTTTTCCCCTCAATTCATTAGGTACATAGGTTTTATAATAATTCAAAACATTTTTATCTACTATTAAATATTGAAGATATGCTTCCTTACCTTCGACTATAGTAAAAAATCTTTGATTTGCTATATCATGTTGAATTTCCAAATTTTTCACTCCTAATTTTTTGAATATAAAATTTTTCTTAATTTGCCGGTAAATTTAATAATGCTTTAGGAATAAACGATATTTTACATCACCTATGAAAACAAAATATGAAATTGCAAAGAATTGGCTGCCTCGCTATACCGGAACACCTTTAAAAGATTTCGGTGATTATTTTCTTCTAACTAATTTCAATAATTACGTAACCAGTTTTGCCGAAAAATTTAAATGCAATGTAAACGGCATCGGTAAACCAATGCAAACCGCCACCAGCAGCAAAGGATTGACAATTATAAATTTTGGAATTGGTTCGGCAAATGCCGCTACTATAATGGATTTGTTAATTGCAGTTAAGCCAAAAGGAGTCTTATTCCTGGGTAAGTGCGGAGGATTAAAACATTCTACCGAAATCGGGCATTTCATACTTCCTACTGCTGCAATTCGGGGGGAAGGAACAAGTAATGATTATATGCCGACTGAAGTGCCGGCTCTCCCATCTTTTAAGCTTCATAAATTTGTTTCCGAAAAAATTATTGCACATAAACATGAATACAGAACGGGAGTTATATATACTACAAACAGGCGTGTATGGGAATGGGATGAGGATTTCAAAGCATATCTTAAAAAGCTTTACACTATCGGAATTGATATGGAAACAGCTACGCTTTTTATTGCAGGTCTTGTAAATGCTATTCCGCGAGGAGCGTTACTACTCGTTTCAGACACGCCAATGATTCCGGAAGGAATAAAAACTGAAAAATCAGATATTTTCGTTACTAAAAATTTTTCAGATCTTCATCTTCAAATCGGAATAGAAGCAATGACAGAAATAGGTAAAAAAGGCGAGGCAATAAAGCATTTTAAGTACTAAAAACAATCATATTTTCTACCTCTGTCTATTATCTCACATCTAATGCACTCTTAGTGAAAATCACGAATTATAAGAGCTTTTCTTTTTATATTTTTATGACATTTTAAGAAGGTTATTGCGGAACCTTCAAGTTCAAAAAGTTAAGACTACAGAAAGGAATGTAAATGAAAGCATTCTTTTTAATTATTTTGTTGAGCATTTTGGAATTATACAGCTGCTCTAAAGCTAATTTAAATGATAAAAATTCGAGACTTATGCTACAATCAAATGACAAAATGGAAACTGCTACATTTGCAGGAGGATGCTTCTGGTGCATGGATGCTCCGTTTGAAAATATAGACGGTGTTAAAAATGTTATTTCGGGTTTTGCGGGTGGTCATGAAAAAAATCCATCCTATGAAGAAGTTTCTACAGGAACTACCGGAGCTGTCGAAGCTATTCAGGTTGTTTTTGATCCAAGCGTAATAAGCTATTCAGAATTATTGGATGTTTATTGGAAGCAGTTTGATCCAACGGATGCGGGCGGATCATTTTATGACAGAGGTTCACAATATGAATCTGTAGTTTTTTATAAAAACGATGAACAAAAAAAATTGGCAGAGGATTCTAAAGAACGATTAGACAGATCGGGAATATTTAAGAAACCAATTGTCACAAAGATAGAAAAGTTTACAGCTTTTTATCCTGCAGAAGATTACCATCAGCATTTTTACAAAAAAAACCCCGTAAGATTTAATTCATACGAAAAAGCATCGGGAAGAGAAAATTTTATTATCGGTGTTTGGGGAGATTCTAATATAAGTAAATATAAAAAGTTACCGGAGAATGAATTGAAAAAGAAGTTAACCCCGCTTCAGTATGATGTTACACAAAATGGCGCTACAGAAAAACCTTTTCAAAATGAATACTGGGATAATCATAAAGAAGGAATTTATGTAGATATAGTTTCAGGCGAACCATTATTTAGTTCAAAGGATAAATTTGATTCGGGAACAGGATGGCCAAGTTTCACTCAGCCAATAGATCCCAGATTCCTAATTAAAAAAGAAGATAATTCTTTGGGAATGAAAAGAATAGAAGTTCAGAGTAAAATTGGCAACTCACATTTAGGCCATCTTTTTGACGATGGTCCAGCTCCGACAAATTTAAGATATTGCTTAAATTCCGCCGCCCTCCGATTTATTCCAAAAGATGAAATGGAAAAAGAGGGTTATGGTGAGTATTTATGGTTATTTAAATAAACCTTTTTCGGAATATTTTCTTTCCATTAAGGAAAATACTCTTTTTGATATCTCAACAAATTTTGGCTGAGCTAATTCAAATGTTAGAGGGATAAAGCATGAAATTATGTACTTTATTCTCCCGTTATCAAATTTATCCTTTGAACTAAA
>JAJYOQ010000128.1 GCA_021796135.1 Bacteroidota bacterium | reverse complement strand
CAATCCTTATAGTATTGGCACCCAAAATTTTGCCTTTTTCTTGATTCACATATTCCAAAATATTATTTTTAATATAAGTGAACATTAGCCCTTTTTCTCTAGGTATTATAATTTTATAGTTGATACAAACTAATTCTTCAAAACCATCAAAAAAGGGGAAAAAAATTAAAAACAGTACTTCCGGACTTTTTGAATGCACTCTGAATACACTGTGAATGCACTGTGAATGCACTTCTCTTGCCCTAATCTTGTACTGATCTCTCAACTTAAACCCTATTTTCTATTTTATTTCGGAATGATGAAATAATGAGGTAACTCACATTACGTTGGATTTCCATTTGGAGTCATGGAATTTTGGAATAATGGAAAAAATTAGTCTATTCCATTACTCGATTTTTCCAACCTACCTGGCGGCAGACAGATATTACAAAGGTTGCGTAACATGACTGAGGTAATTAAAAAATCTCTATCAATTCCTTTACCCTAACACTCAATTTCTCCAATTTCCCAAAGTTGTATAACATCGGCTATTCTTTAAGAGTTTCGTCAACGTCGTCAACTCTTAAAACAAATATTGCTGCTAAAATAAAAGACACACCTCCTAATAGCAACGCATAGATTGCTTCGTCTCCGAAAATATGTTTTACGAAAAAACCCAAAATTGCTGCGGCAGTTATCTGCGGGATTACAATGAAGAAATTAAATATTCCCATATAAACACCCATTTTATTTGCAGGAAGGGAGCCTGTCAAAATTGCGTAAGGCATTGCCAGTATTGATGCCCAGGCTAAACCAATTCCTAACTCAGGTAGTAAAAGTAAATGAGGTTCTTTTATAAAATAAAATGATGCTAAACTAATTCCGCCGATAGCAAGACTAATTGCATGAACGCTTTTTCTGTTTGTTTTCTTTGCAAGCCATACTAACAGAAAAGCCATAATCGCAGCAAAACCGTTGTAAACTGCCATGAGAACACCAACCCAATCTGCGCCTTGATTATATAGTGCCGATGTAGTGTCCGTCGTTCCATAAATATGATGTGTAACTGCGGGAGTCGTGTAAATCCACATTGCAAATAATGCAAACCAGGAAAAGAATTGAACGTAAGAAAGTTGTACCATTGCTTTTGGCATCTTAAAAAGATCATTTATTACTACTACTAATCCGCTTGTAGTTTTCTTTTGCTCGGTAAGAAATCCGACAAGTATTTGGAGAAGACCAAAAACAATTATTCCAAGGAAAAATACACCGAGACCGTAATCCATGTATATAAAAAAATAAAAAATTGTAAAAAGAATAATCCCGGTTATACTCCAGATCATTCCCCATAAATAAAATTTATTAGGCTCAATAAAATCTTCGTTCTGTCGGTAAGAGTTCCTGTTTTTTTCGTTTCCTTCACTGAATCTTTTTAACTCTTCCGGAGAATATTCTTTAGAACTTAAAACCGTCCACAACACTGCAATCAAAAATATAGCTCCCCCGATGTAAAAGGATAATTTAACGGAAAGAGGGATTACACCTTCTGCTGCGGTATTACTTATTCCGAACCAGTTAGTCATTATATATGGAAGGGCAGATGCAACAACAGCTCCTATGCCTATGAAAAAACTTTGCATCGAAAATCCGACTGTTCTCTGTTCTGAGGGAAGCATATCTCCTACAAAAGCGCGGAACGGCTCCATAGAAATATTTATGGAAGCATCCATTATCCAGAGCATTCCGGCAGCCATCCAAAGTACAAAAGAATTAGGCATAATAAACAATGCAAGAGATGCGAGTATAGCTCCGGACAAAAAATAGGGGCGGCGTCTTCCAAGTCTTCCCCAAGTTTTATCGCTCATGTGACCGATAATCGGCTGGACAATTAAACCAGTTATTGGCGCAGCAATCCATAAAATGGGAATTGCGTCTATCTTTGCGCCGAGCGTTTCAAATATTCTGCTTACGTTTGCGTTTTGAAGTGCGAAACCAAATTGAATCCCTAAAAATCCGAAACTCATGTTCCAGATTTGCCAGAAACTTAGACGGGGCTTTTGCATTGATAAATCCTTTATTCGTTTATTCTATCTTTGTTGCGAAAATATATTATTAGAAGGTAAAACTCCTAATGATTTTAAGCGAAAAATGAAAAACACTCTATTCAGGTAGGTAAATAATTTACTCAAGTTGACCGCCGTTGAATGTAATCCGTTAAAACGGCTGATTTATATTGTATCGAAAAAGTAGCCCACGACTTCAAGAGCCTGTGTGAAAATTAGTTTTCAAAGAATAAATATTAATATTTTTGTATAAGCCATTTTAATTTTTATTACTTAAAATTTATTCATCAATTGCCCCGCCATTTATGGCGGGGATTAGTGTAAAAAAGATAATTATGGCTTTAGCCACATAAATAGCACAAATGGGGCTGAAGCCCAGTATTTATTGGAGTTCATTTCACCCCGACATAAATGTCGGGGCAATAAAAAAACATATTAATGTAGTCATATTTTAAAACCATAATTAGAATTTTTATTCATCACTTCTGAATTTTCACACAGCCTCTGAATGCCGGGGTAATACAAAAACACTATATTTTAGAAACAACTTCATAATAATAATTGGAATAATTATTTATTACATTTGAATTTTCACACACCCTCTAAATGTCGGGGTTAGTCAAAAATCAAATGTGCGTAACATCAGTTAATAATTGTTCCTGGTTATTTTCCAGTAATACCAGGAATTTCCAAATAAACTTTAGTTCCGCTGCCGGCGCGGGGTGTAACTTCTAATTTACCGCCAAGCATAAATGCTCGTTCTTTCATGCCCGTAAGTCCTAAACCGCCTCTGTTATAATTTTCATTAATTCCTTTTCCGTTATCTTCAATAAGCAGTTCGATGCGGTCATCATTTTTCTTAACGATAACCGATGCGTTGGTTGCGCCGGAATGCTTTATAATGTTGTTCAGACTTTCTTGAACAATTCTAAAAAAATTTATTTCTTGCCCGGCGGGAATCAAGCTGTCGATTTGTTCAATTGATACTTCAAATTCAATTTCGGATGAAGCGGCAATCTTTTCCGTTACGGATTCAAGCGATGCTGTTAATCCAAGTTCATCTAAAAACTGCGGGCGCAGATTTTGTGCAATCGCCCTTACATCCTGCAGTGCTTGCGATGTAATGTTCGATGCGCTTTGAATATACCGGGATAACTTTTGAGGATTATTTTCCTCCTGTATCCCGGCTAAAAGATTATTTTTAATAATTAAAAGGTCCTGCCCGATGCTGTCGTGCAATTCCATTGCAATCCATTTCCGTTCGTTTTCCTGTGAAGAGATTAAATGATGCGCAAATTCTTCTTGAATTATTTTTTCATTTCTCACGGCTTCAAGAGCAATCTGCTGATTTTTTAGAATCTCTTCCTTAGCGGAAATATTTTGCTTATTCATTTTCAGATAGCGCAAAAATATTACCAAGCATAAAAGGAGATAGAACAAAAATCCGCCATAATCGACGTAGTGAATTTGAAAAGTACCTTTATGCCAAACTACGTTTTCGAAATAATTATAAATCTCGGCTAAAGCAACCGCTGCGTAAACCGTCATAGCAACCAAGAGAAGCCTTGTTTCATAATTGCCGTTTAATGCGCTGAGAATGATAAGCCCTAATGAAACCAGGGATGAAACAGCTAAGATGATTAAATATGGTTCGACAGTATCAATGTATTCCGGGAACGTAATGTAGTCGATTATAATGACTGCAATAAGATAAAGAAGATTTATTTGCCAGATTCGCCGCATAATTATTTTATATTTCGGCTCAATAATTTCCCCGGCGAAAATGAAAAACCCGGTTACGGCAGTGTATAAAGCAATATGGTCGGCGTAAAAAAAGAACCGCGGTGCATTAATAAATATTTGGGTTAGAGCGGAGGTTGCAATCGTCCAGATACCGAGTGATATTTGAAAAATTACCAGACCCAAATAGTATTTTAATTGTTTTAGAAAGATTAAGACTATAAATGATAAAATTCCCAGGCTGATTAGAATAACGCTGATAATTATTTTGGCTAAATCACTCTTGATAATGTTACCAATAAAACTTATAGCCGAGCCAATCTTAACGGGTCCCACAATTCCGATGTAAGGATCATCGGACCGGAAGTGAAACGAAATAATTTTTCCACCAAAATCCGGCGGCAATTTTATAAGATGCCAATGCCAGCCTTTAGTAGCAATTTTCTCCTTTGCAGAAAAATTTCCATAGGTATAAATTTCTTTCCCATCGAGAAATATTTCCATAATTTGTTCGATGCGTTCGATAAGTATAGCTGCACCGTGTCCATTCCATTGAGGCAGTTTAGTGCGAACCCAAAGATCAGTTTGATTAGGATTAAAAGATATATCGGAAGGTTTGTCGATTGACTTCCATGAAGTGTCGCTAAAAGCCTCATACAGCCATGTGTAATTTCCATTTGAGTCAACCGGCGAATTGCCCCATTTATATTGCCAGTTGCCGCTTAAACTTATTATGGATTGTTGATGTTGTTGACTGTTATAATTTGAAACTGAATTCCGGCTTACTTGAGAAAAAATTAATGGGGAAGAGAAGCAAACAAAAAGGATAATAATTTTAGCAAAGTCTTTAACAGACCGTGGGTTTACCAAAACGATTTGCCGGGTATTAATCATTCATCAGTTAAGTTTACTTTCCTGAGTAGAAAAATAATCAAACTGAAGATTAAATCCACTTGAAAAGATTTAAAGGTTTATTAGTGTAATGCCACACAAAATGATCTATATGTTCAATCAATTGTTAATTTCTAAACAATCTCTCAACAAAGCTTACCTTAAAGAAAAAGTATTAAGAATTGAAATTGAAAAATTTAGATCTAATCTGCAGAAGTTATTAAATAATGTAGATTATGAAGAATAATAATTGTCTGAACCATAACAACAGCAAAGCATGCTTGATTCGCGAGATTAAAGGATTAGTATGATTAAATATTCAAAAGAGACTCTTGTATGACTCCCCTTTATGAGTACCAAATAATGGAAATAAATTTTTCTGTTGATTCTTGGTTTAATTATCGTATATTTACGATGAACGATTAAGGAGATTATGAAATGGCATTCTCAAAGAAAGAGGAATTCACGAAAGAAGATATGTGGCTGGCTGATATTTCTAAAGCTTTATCGCACCCGGCAAGGATAAGAATTCTTAAAATATTAACATCAATGAATTCTTGTATGGTTGGAAATATCGTAGAACAGCTCCCCCTCTCGCAATCTACAGTATCACAGCATCTAAAAGAATTGAAACGTGTTAACTTAATAGATGGCGAGATTGACGGACCAAGAGTTTGCTACTGTATAAACAATAAAACACTTGCAAGGGCAAAGAAGGAAATGGATAAACTTTATTCGATAATTTGTGATTGTTAAAATTAAATAAAAGGATTGGATCATGAACACACCTGAAGAAATTAAATTAGTGGTAAAAAATAAATATGCTGAAATAGCAAAAAGCGCTGCAGGTGCGGGAAGCTGTGGACCTACAAGCTGTTGTACACCGGATAAAAATGATTATGCGGTTTTCCAGGATGACTATTCTAACCTAAACGGATATGTTGCAGATGCCGATCTTGGGCTTGGATGCGGTTTGCCGACGGAATATGCGGGAATTAAAAAAGGCGATACCGTAGTTGATCTTGGCTCCGGCGCAGGGAATGATGTTTTTGTTGCAAGGGCAATCGTAGGCGAAGAAGGGAAAGTAACTGGGATAGATATGACTGAGGAAATGATAGAAAAAGCAAACTTGAATAAAGATAAATTGGGTTATGCAAATGTAGAGTTTAAGTTTGGTGATATTGAAAGCATGCCTTTGGATAATGATTATGCGGATGTGGTGGTAAGTAATTGTGTTTTAAATTTAGTGCCTGATAAGAGAAAAGCATTTTCCGAGATATATAGGATATTAAAACCGGGCGCACATTTTTGTGTTTCCGATGTTGTCGTCCAAGGTGAAATGACTGCGGAACTAAAAAGATCAGCAGAACTATATGCGGGATGTGTATCCGGAGCATTGGATCGCGATGAATATTTACAAATTATTGAAGAAGCCGGATTCAATAATATTGAGATTAAAAAAACTAAAAAGATCGAGCTGCCGGAAGATTTATTGAAAGAGTATTTAACGGAACAAGGATTAAAAGAAAATAAAGAAAATCTTAAAGGGATTTTTAGTATAACAGTGGTGGGATATAAATTATAATTTAATTGAGTTATATCCGCAACTTCATCTGTTGTTTAGAGAAAATAATTGAGCATAGGTGGAAGAGTAAACAGCTTCCCTTGGAACAGGCAAATCAAGTATTGCGGTCAAATAAATAATGCAGGACTTATACTTAAGCAGCAAGTTTTTTTGAGATGCATTTAGATTTAGTTGTAATTCATTAGTACTTTCGATTTCTGCAAATGTTATTTCCTGTGATATATGCGTTATTGAAATTGGAACCTTATTCCTCGGTTTAGGATTTTGAAATGCTATTACCGCATAAATCAATAAAGGGGAATTTATTTCCGGCACCTCTGCATTATTATTTAAACTTATATTAAATTTTATTGTTATACCATCGAATGAAATATTTTTCATACCCGCAAAGCTTGTTGATAAATTTGGAGTAATGATATTAGACGTGGTAAGGGAACCGTCATTAATAGATTTAATATTATGCTTCACTAATTTATTAAAAGAAGTAGTCCCTTTTATTTTAGCAAATTTCCATATTTGGGAGAGTTCCGGGATTGAGTTAACATATTTAGCAAATTGAATTGCAATGCCGAACCTTCCTCTATTAGCTTTTGCTGATGCACTTTGGCTTGCATTATATTTTTTAGGTCTTAAGGAGGCAAATGTTTCGCCGTTAATGATTCTATAAACATAATCGCCAATTTTACCTTCGGGTGTGCCGAGAATCCCATTTATTATTTTTACCATACAAACTTCCCTATTATGTTGAAAAAACAATGTGTAAATATAAGAATAAACCGGGAAAAGACCGAGATATTGTGTATTCAGGGTGTATTCACAGCGCATTCAGAGTGCATTCATATTTGGTAGAATTAGGTGAGAAAAAGTAATAAAAATAGCTATATTACTTTTTATAAAAGTATAAAACTTAGTTGCTAAAGTCAATATTTCTTGCATTAGGATATTGTCTGAACCGGGATTGGGAGGATTAAAGGATTAACAGGATTATTAAAAATGAATTTTCCTTCGTTATTAATGTAAATCATAATTTATTTTATTATTTTGAATCCCAGATTAACTATTAAATTGTTCGGGGATTATGAATATTTTTTCTATTAAATCTTTTAACTCATGCTCTAAAGAGCAATGCTTCAAAAGAGAATCCAATAAATACGCTTCTTTTCAACCAGTGCTGATGAATCCCGGTCTCAAAAACAAGCCAATCGATTATTTAAGTGAAAACTAAACTAATAAAAAAATACTTCAGAAAAGTTAAGAATGCTAATAAGGAGCTTCCTAAAAAAGAAGCATTTAAGGATCTCCTAAATCGGTTGTATACTGGTGATAAGGAAATTGTCTGAACCGGGATTTGGGGGATTAAAGGATTTGCAGGATTTTATATATCTATATAACAAATTGATTTTGCAATGTTTGTTGAATTTATTTTTATAATCAAGGGAATCATATAATCGGGTGAATCATGGTTCAGACAATGAAATATGAAGAATTAACTAAACACATAATTGGCTGTGCGATGAAGGTACATTCTATTTTGGGTAATGGTTTTCAAGAGGTAATCTATCAGCGAGCTTTGGCTATTGAAATGAATATGGGTGCACTAACTTTCGAGAGAGAAAAAGAAATGCCGGTATTTTATAAAGATTATAATATTGGTACAAGGAGGGTTGACTTTTTTGTTGAAGAAAAAATTATGGTTGAGCTGAAAGCAATAATACAATTGGAAGACGTCCACCTTGCGCAAGCTAAGAATTATTTGGAAGCATATAATATGGAAGTTGGTTTGTTAATAAATTTTGGCGCTAAGAGTTTGGAGTTTAAAAGATTGCATAATAATTGTCTGAACCGGGATTCACATGATTAAAGGATTAGAAGGATTTTATTGAATAGTGGAAAAGTAATTAAAAATATCTAGCGAAAAGATACAAAAGGCAAAATATAGAGCACGATTTGCTGCGACTATTGAATCATTATTAAAGTAACATTTATAGTATTTAACTAGTTTTGTAATTACAGAAAAGGAGAAATAAAAAAATGAAAAAGTTGGGGCTTCTCATAAGTGTTATAATAACTATTTTCTTTGGTTCGTGCGATAGGAATTCGAATCCGGTCTCCGGAAATGGAAAGGAAATAGATTGGGAGGGTAATTATCCAGCGGTGAATACAGCTTGCCTGGATAGTATCTTATGCGCTTCCGACCGCTTTATTGGAACTGCATTTGCACCGAGTGTTTACATAATGAATAAAAATGGAACAGGTATGCATGCACTTACAAACCAGTGGTATACATTTAGCGCAAGTTGGTCACCCCGGCGTTGGAAGATAATTTTTATAGCAGACACAGGACTTAGTAATCCAGCTCGCGGGCTTTTTGTAATGAACAGCGACGGCACTCACAAGAAACGTCTTACTCCTACTAATCAAGATGTTTTTGGAGAAGCTGCTTGGTCGCCTAACGGTAGCACAATAGCTTATATTGAAATTGATTCATCGGTATATAATCGTGGGAAAGTAATGCTCATGAATCCTGATGGTACTAATATAAGAGCCATTACAAATTGGTGGAATGGCGGTCCTACAAAGGTAACGTGGTCTCCCGATTCACGTAAAATTGTATTTGATGGTTTCAAGAATCCGGGTTCAAATACACTTTATGAAATCAATGCTGACGGAACCGGTCTTAGTGCATTATTCACATATCCGGAATCATGCTATAAAGCATCATGGTCACCGGATGGAAATTTTATTGCCTTTGAAAGTTTTGCTAATATTGAAAATATCTATTATTCAAAAATCTTCATATATGATTTTAATGCTCATCGAATCCGCCAGATAACAACAGGAAAGTCGTTTGATTATAATCCGACCTGGTCTTCTGATAGTAAAACTTTAGTATTTTCTTCAACACCACCAGGGATTAACTCAACAAGTAGCCTTTATAAAGTTGATATGAGCGGTTCAAGTCTTGTCCGACTTACAGATAGTCTTGGGTGGGATTATGATCCTTCCTGGTGTAATTAAAATTATGAATAATTATCAGTAAATCAATTTTACAACTTTCCGAATTCATAATGTCTTTTGATTATTTATTTTATACTTTTGTAAAGAAAAGTTCTGATAAAATATATAGTGGATGTACTCGCTCATATAATGCCATGTAATAGTTTTTATGAAATTATTAGAGTTCTATTAAAGAATCTTCAATTAACAATGAAAGATTTCTATGGACACTAAATTATTGAACGAATGCGAAAAACCTACCAGGCTTCATTATAAAATTCTTTTTATGAGTTGGGCTGGTTGGGTTTTCGATTTTTATGATCTTATCCTTTTTTCATTTCTGCTTATTCCAATTAGTAAAGAACTTCATTTATCTAATTTTGATCTTTCCTGGGTGCTTGGCTCATCTT